>NZ_JBTYZO010000039.1:0-30062 GCF_057808495.1 Hymenobacter sp. M1-2 | reverse complement strand
TACCGATATACCGCCCCTCCGGGGCTTCCCATAGGCCGCCGTGCGTAAGTCCTGATTAAGTTAGAAAAAGCCCTGGCTACTTTAGCCAGGGCTTTTTTCTTGTGTAACCGGCGCGTTGGGATGCAGGGGCTTGTAGGCTAATGAGCCGGGATTAGGTAGCAGAGCATCTGGATTTGTAACACTTTCCGATTGGGCGGTCTAAGAGCTGTACATCTAACCCAAACCGCTCATGACAACGCTTCAACCAACAGCCCTTATGCTCCTGTTCAGCGCCATTCTCTCCGGCTCGGCGGCCTGCACCGGCGCGGCCTCTGCAAGCCAACCAGCCCACCAAATCCAAACTCTCGCGCCAGATGCTCCGGCTGATGGCCGCAAAGTGACGGTGGTGAAAGTAAAAGCACCTTGGTACGCGTTTGATTTCATACTGCCCGGCCAATTCAAGAAAGTTGTTCCAGAGTACCAGCAGGTGGCCGGACTGCGGTTCAAGGCCTTTTCCATTCTCGCTAAAGACGAAAAGTATTTCGGCGGCATCTACCTCTGGGACTCCGAACAACGGGCGCGGGACTGGTACACGCCCGGCTGGTTTGCGGACGTTGAGCGGAAGCGCGGCCACAAGCCCACCGTCGACTACTATTCCGTGGTCCAGGATAAGGCGTTTGTTGGCTCCGATTTCAACTATCGGCAGCGGGAGAGCGACTGCGTGACGGTGTTTGTGCACGCTATCAGCCCGGCGCTGGGCCAGCAGTGCCTCGCGCAACAGCCAGGCTTGCTGCGCACCTACCTGGTTCTTGAAACCGGCACGCGGGAAGGCGCGCTGCTCTTGTTTGCCAATGCCAAAAACGCCACGGCTTTTCTGGAGCGGCAGAAAGTGAGCACCTATGAGTGGTTTAAGACGCCGGTGCTGCTGAACAATGCGCGGTAGCCCAGCTTGGCGCGTTGAAAGCAGCTGCCTGCCACTTGTTTGAGTACTTTCATTGATAAACCAGGGCAACCACCATGAACTTATCTGTCCACAAAGAACCCGCCGCGCCGCCCGATGAGGAGCTGGTGGCCCTGGCGGTGGCTGGCGACCGGAAGGCGCTGGATGTCTTGCTCAAACGACACCAGGACTACATCTACAATATCTCGCTGCGGCTGTTTTTGCACCCCGACGATGCCCTGGACGCCACGCAGGAGGTGCTCATCAAGGTGGTGACCAGCTTGCGGACTTTCGCGGGCAAGAGTCAATTTCGCACTTGGCTCTACCGCATGGTGGTCAATCATTTCCTCAACTCCCCCACCCGCCGCTACGAACACCTTTTCGAGCGGCACGGTGACCTCACGGCCTTAGCCGGCGCCGACCTGCCCGAACGAGAGGCAACCGAAGCCGAAGTGGAAGAAGTGCGGCTGCTGTGCTCCACGGCCATGCTGCTCTGCCTGACCCGCGACCAACGGCTGCTCTACATCATCGGCGAGATTTTCGGGGCCGACCACGCACTGGGGGCCGAGCTGTTTAACCTGACGCCCGGTAACTACCGCGTCCGGCTGCACCGCGCCAAGGCCGATCTGCTCAACTACGTCGCGGGCAAGTGCGGCCTGGTGAACCCCCAAAACCCTTGCCGCTGCCCCAAGAAGGCCAAAGTAATGGTGCAGCAAGGCATTGTAGACCAAGACCGGCTGCTGTTCAACCGACAGTACACGCAGAAAGTGGCCCAAGTGGTAAGCCGCCGCAAAGACGATGTGAGCGACGAAATCCAGCTGCACCTGAGCACGCTCTTCCGCGACAGTCCCTTCCAAATCCGGCAGCAACTCGATGAGCTGCTCACCGGTCTGCTGCCGTAAATGGCCGCCTGTTCGTAGGTTGCGGGCAATGATGCTGACGTTGGTGGGACTTGTTCTGGCGGCGCGGCCTTCGACCCATCTGCCCGCGAAAAAGCGGGCTGATGGGTGGGCGTCAGCAATACTTACCTTTTCCTTTCGCGTGGGCAATTCGTATTTCCAGTTCAAGCAGTTTCGCATCGAGCAAGGGCAGTGCGCCATGAAGGTGAGCACCGATGCCTGCGTGCTGGGAGCCGTGGCCGATGTGGCGGGTGCGGAACGGATTCTGGACATTGGTACGGGCACGGGCCTGCTGGCCCTGATGGCGGCGCAGCGCAACCCCACGGCGCAGATTGAAGCGGTGGAGCTAGACCCGGCCGCCTCTAGGCAGGCGGCGGCGAATTTCGCGGCTAGTCCCTGGGCGGCACGGCTCCGGCTGCATGCCCTGCCGCTGGCACATTTCGCTGCTACGGCCCCCGTTCCTTTCAACCATATTCTCTGCAACCCGCCCTTCTTTCGCCACTCGCTACGCTCGCCCAACGCCCAACGCACCACCGCCCGCCACACTGCCGACGATACGCTGAGCTTCGCGGAGCTGGCGGGCTTTGCGGCTGGCTTCCTCGCTCCTGCTGGCCACCTCACAGTACTGCTGCCCCCACCTGAAATGCAGCACTTCGAGCAGGCAGCCGCTGCCGTGGGCTTGTTTCCGACAGCCCGGCTGGTGCTACGGCATCGGGCGGGCAGCAAGCCGCTGCGCCACATCACGGCGTTTGCGCGGCAGGCGCCGTTGCTGCGGGAGCAAGAGTTGTTGGTGAAAGAGGCCGGCGAAGAATACTCCGCAGGGTTTCGGGCGCTGCTGGGGCCGTTCTATCTGGCGTTGTAGGACCCCAACCGGTTGGGAGGCCTTACAAGACGGATTGCATAGCTTCCCAACCGGTTGGAGTACCTTCAAAGACGTCTTTCGTAGGCTCCCAACTGGTTGGGGTGCCTTGCAAGATGCCGTGAACAGGCTTCCAACCGGTTGGAAGGCAGTACACGACGACTTTCATAGGCTTCCAACCGGTTGGGATGCCTCATCCGTCAGTTTTGCCAGTGGTGGAGTTGGTTGACATGGCGGCCCTCTGACAGCGTGCCACTACCTTGCGCGGGCAGTTTCTGCGCGGCGAGCGGGCCGACTGTTCTGGGCCGACTGCAACAGTAACATTCATACCACATCCCTCATGCTGACTGCAACTTCCAATTTGGAACAACTTCGGGCCGATACGCCCGGCTGCCAACACGTTTTGCACTTCAACAACGCCGGCTCAGCCCTCACCACGCGCCAGAGCCTGGATACGGTGCTGACGCATTTGCATATGGAAGCGCACATGGGCGGCTACGAAGCCGCCCGTCTGGCGCACGGCCGGGTGGAGGCGGTCTACGGTTCCATTGCGGCGCTGCTCCATGCCTCCCGCGAAGAAATTGCCATCGTCGAAAACGCCACCCACGCCTGGGATATGGCGTTTTACTCCATTCCTTTCCAACCCGGCGACCGTATTCTGACTTCGGTAGCGGAGTACGCCAGCAACTACATTGCTTTCCTGCAAGCCGCGCGACGCTTCGGCGTCAGCATCGAAGCCATTCCCAACGATGAGGCCGGGCAGCTCTCCGTGACGGCGCTGGAAAACATGATTGATGCGCGCACCAAGCTCATTGCCATCACCCACGTGCCCACCAATGGCGGGCTGGTGAATCCGGCCGCGGCAGTGGGGCGCGTTGCCAAGCAAGCGGACGTGTTGTATTTGCTGGATGCCTGCCAGTCGGTGGGGCAAATGCCCATTGACGTACAGGAAATTGGCTGCGACATGCTATCAGCCACGGGCCGAAAGTACTTGCGGGCACCGCGGGGCACGGGTTTTTTGTACGTTCGCCGCAGCATCATAGAAAGCCTAGAGCCCCCCTTCCTAGATATGCACGCTGCCACTTGGACCAGCCGCGACACCTACGAGATGCGCCCCGACGCGCGCCGCTTCGAGAATTGGGAGAGTAACATTGCCCTCAAACTGGGCCTTGGCGCCGCCGTGGACTACGCCCTTGAAGTAGATATAGCCACCACCTACCCGCGCATCCAGGCCTTAGCCCAGACCTTGCGGGAGCAGCTCAGAACGATTCAGGGCGCCACAGTCTACGACCAGGGTGCCGAGCTGTGCGGCATCACCACCTTCACCTTGGACAGCATGCCCGCCACTGAGATTCAAGCGGCGCTGTTCGCCCAACACATCAATGTATCCGTCACCACGGATGCTAGTACTCGGCTCGATGCGGAGGCCCGGCACCTGCCGGCACTGGTGCGAGCTTCAGTTCACTACTACAACAGCGAGCAAGAAGTAGAGCAGTTTGTAGAAGCGGTTCGGCAACTGATTTGATGAAAAGAACTTACGGGTGAAAATCTCCCGTCTCCTCGAACCGGATATTATAGTCGGCGGCCAGCTCGGCCAGGATGGGCGCGTAGAGGGCGGCGCTGGTAGGTATGACCACGCCGCGCTGCGTGACCTCGCCGCGGGCCAAGCGGCGCACGGCCATGCCCAGCGGCAAGCCCACGGTTTTGGCCATGGCGGTGTGCGTGGCGTCATCGCCGAGCACCACCAACGACGAGGTGAGGTGATGCCGCTGGCCCGCTAGCTCGAACTCGAACAGGTGCTGCATCACAATCATGTCGTGGTCGTGGGGCTGGAGCTGCCATTTTTCGGTGAGCAGGCGTTCGAGCAGCTGGGCGGGCGTGGCGTCGGGCAAGCCCACGGGCCGATCAGTGAACAGGCCCAGCCATTGCAGGCGCTGCATTTCGGGGCCGGTGAAGGGCAGGTCCAGGTAGTCGGCGCACTGCACGGCCAGCTCGGTTTCGGTGGCGGCGCGCGGCACCGAAACGGGCAGATAGGACTCCAGCAGCTCGCGCCAGGACATAGTGGCGGCGTTGCCGAGGTGCACGGAATCGTCGGTGAGGCCGAGGCGGACCAGCGCGTGCCAGGCGGCGCAGTAGCCGGCCCGGCGCAGCGTGCCGCGCAGAATGGTGGGAATGTCGTCGAGGCCGTAGGGGGCGCGGTAGCTGAGCGAATCGCGGTTGGCGTAGCCGTCGAAAGCACCGTAGCCGGGCACTTCAATAATTTCAGTGCGCGCAAACAAGTGCTGGTACGGAATGTAGCGCGGGTGGCCGTTTTGCAGGTACTTGGCCGTACTCTGGCCCGCCAGCACCACGTTGCGCGGGTTCCACGTGAACTTGTACTTCCACGGATTGTCGCCCTCGGAATCGGGCGCCAGCAGCCCCCCGCAGTACGATTTGAACGAGGTGATACGCCCGCCCCGCGCCCGCACGTCGTCAATGACCTGCATGGCCGACATATGGTCGAGGCCAGGGTCGAGGCCGCACTCCATGAGCAGCGTGAGGCCCGCCGCCCGCGCCTCGGCATCCAGCGCCCGAATCTCCTCACTCACGTAGCTGGCCGTGGCCAAATGCCGCCCGTGCCGCACGCAAGCCCGCGCTACCGGCGCGTGAAATAGGGCCGGCAGCATCGAAATCACAATATCCGCTTCGGCTACCAGCTCTTCCAGCCGGGCCTCATCCTGAATGTCGAAGGGCACCGCGCGGGCATATTCGGTGTGCGCGGCCAGCACCGGCACCAGGTGCGCCGGATTTACATCGGCCACGGTGAGAAACCAGTTTTCGGTGGGCGCGTGGCGCAACAGGTACTGAATGAGTGAGGAGGCCGAGCGGCCCGCCCCCAGCAGCAAAAGACGAGTCATGAAGGAGAGTTTAGTGCTTGGTGCGTAGTGCTTGGTGCGTAGTGCTTGGTGCGTAGTGCTTGGTTACAACAGCGTACAGGGTGTCGTCTGCTTCTGCGTCCTCTGCGCAAACTTCTGCGCCTTCTGCGGGCTAAAAACCAAGCGGTCTGTATGGCAGCGGTCAATTCAAGTAGAGTGTAGTGCCTTGTGCTTAGGTTGCCGGGAGCCAAGTCTAATGAATCTTCCTCAACCAAGACCCCGCAACGGCGCAAACGTACGAGCTTGGCTGCATTACCTTGCTTGGATACACCCGTATTACTGCTCCTTACGCATTGATAATTGCCAATTGTAGTACATTCACCGCCCCTTACGTAACCGGGGCCGTTCGTCGGTGCCGGAGCTTTTTTTCTGCCTAGCCAATGGCCCAACCGCTCCACCTCACCATCCACGTCGAGATACTATCCGAAGCTGAGCTGACGCCCGCCGAAGCCGCCACCTGGCAGGCCGCCCGCGCCGCCACCGACCACGCCTACGCCCCCTACTCCCACTTCCACGTGGGCACGGCGCTGCTGCTCGATGATGGCAGCCTCTTCCGAGGCACCAACCAGGAAAACGCCGCCTTTCCCTCGGGCCTCTGCGCCGAGCGGACCGCCCTCTTCGGCCTGGCCGCCAGCCAGCCCGAGCGGCGCATCCTCGGCATGGCCGTAGCTGCTCGCCCCGCCACCGGCGACTTCGTGGCCGTGACTTGCTGCGGGGCCTGCCGCCAGGTGATGGCCGAATACGAACAGCGCCAGCAACAAGCGATTCCGCTGCTGCTGCCCGGCCCCAACGGCAGCATCTACCGTTTCCGTAGCCTCGCCGATCTACTCCCCTTCGGCTTCTCCGCCGCCGATTTGCCCAAGCAGAGCTGAGCCGAGAGCGTCAAGGTAACAGCAGAGAGTGGGTCAGGTAATAGTAGAAAGCGAGTCTGGCTCGTCTCAGAAGATACACCCACGAGCCCCAGCGGGGCGGCATATCGGTAGCAAAAACAACGATGAAACGACCAAGCCCCATCGGGGCGACACTGGCATCAGCGCAGTGTCGCCCCGATGGGACTTGGAAAATGAAAGACGACGGTTCTTCTACCGACATGCCACCCCGCTGGGGCTTGTCCAATTTTTAGTTCGATTCTGCTACCGATATGCCCCCCTGCTGGGGCTAGCCAATGATAGTTGGAGCAAGTTTTACGGCTTCTGAAACATACAATCCAGCGCAGGCTTTAGGCAGTAGCCTTTATAGGCTGTGGATAAATAGCAAGATATTACCCAACAGCATCTTTCTACTTAACCCACGTTGCGACGTAGCCGCGTAGCGGCTAAAGGTTTGTAGCCTAAGCAATCGAAGTATGTGGCCGCGCCGCGTAGCGGTGCCAGAGACGCCCGCCAATCTAGCACCGCTACGCGGCGCGGGACGCTTCAGGCCGGTTTTTCTACAATCCTTAAGCCGCTACGCGGCTACTCTGCAACGCAGGTTACTAACTACTCACTACTTCCTCAAAACTGGAAGTAGATAAACGAGCCGGTGCTTTTCTGGGTCAGGGCGAGTACGATGAGCATGGCGGCCCAGGCCAGCCCCAGGCCCCACCAGGGCAGCCGCCCGGCTACGGTGGTTACGGAGGTGTCGCGCATCAGCCAGTGGCAGCCGAGCAAGGCCACCGTCACGAGCAGCACTTTGTACAGGGCCAGCGTCGTGAGAAGCAGCTTCTGCACGGGAATCACACCGAACATAGCTAGCAGTAGACGCGTGGCGGTGCCAAAATCGGGCGCCCGGAAGAAAACCCACGTAATCGTAACCAGCAGGAAAGTCAGCAGAGCCAGCCAGAACTGCGTGGCCTGCCGGCTCCTGCCCAGGCTGATGGGCACCACCGAAGCCTGCGTGACAACCGCCGCGGGGGCTACGGTCAGGGGCTGTTCGGGTAGCCGGGCCAGCCGGTTTCGGAACAGCCTTTCCACGCCCAGAAACAAGCCGTGCAGCCCGCCCCATACCACGAACGTCCAGCTGGCGCCGTGCCATAGGCCGCCCAGCAGCATGGTAATCATGAGGTTGAGGTAGGTGCGGGCCGGGCCGCGCTGGTTGCCGCCCAGCGGAATGTAGAGGTAGTCGCGCAGCCACGTGGACAAAGTGATGTGCCAGCGCCGCCAGAAATCGGAGAAGCCCACCGCCGCGTACGGGTAGCGAAAGTTGTCGGGCAGCACGAAGCCCAGGCACAGGGCCACGCCGATGGCGCAGGTGGAGTAGCCCGCGAAGTCGCAGAAAATCTGGCCGGAAAAAGCCAGTACACCCGCCCAGGCATCGAGCGGATGCAACGGAAACGGCACCCCAAACACAGAATCGGCGGTGTCGGCCAGCAGACCATCGGCAACGCC
The DNA here is from genome assembly GCF_057808495.1 of Hymenobacter sp. M1-2. Classification (NCBI taxonomy): domain Bacteria; kingdom Pseudomonadati; phylum Bacteroidota; class Cytophagia; order Cytophagales; family Hymenobacteraceae; genus Hymenobacter; species Hymenobacter sp. M1-2. Next base: position 22,104 of record NZ_JBTYZO010000039.1, on the reverse strand, counting down.
CACCTTCATAAATAGCCCCAGCGTGAGCAGAAACAGGCCCTGCGCCATCTGCTGCCGGGTAGCCTGGCGCGGCGTGTGGAACTGCGGAATCAAGTCGACGGGCCGCACAATGGGGCCCGCCACCAGGTGCGGGAAGAACGTGACGAACAGGGCAAAGTTGAGAAACGACTTTTCGGGCTCGGCCTGCCGGCGGTACACATCCAGCGTGTAGGAGAGCGTAACGAACGTGTAGAAGGAAATGCCCACCGGCAGAATCAGGTCGGGCTTGGCCGCGTGGAAGGCAATGCCCATAGCTCCGAGCAAGGCAGTGAAGTTTTCGAGCAGGAAGCCGCCGTACTTGAAGAAGGAAATCAGGCCCAGGTTCAGGGCCAGGCTCACGGTGAGCAGCAGCTTGCGGGGCACGGGCCGCTCCTCCTGGGCAATAAGCCGGGCAATGTAGAAGTCGACGGCCGTGGCCAGCCAGAGCAGCAGCACGAAGGGCGGATTCCAAACGGCGTAGAACAGGTAGCTGGCTAGCAGCAGGTTGATTTTCTTGGTTTTCCAGGAAAACGGCGCGTAGTGCAGCAGCAACAGCAGCCCGAAGAAAACGACGAACGTGTAGGAGTTGAAAACCATGCTTAGCGAGCCGTTAAGGTGGAAACTGCGGGCCGGGCCGCCACGGACGCGGTTTGAGCCACCGGCCACCCCGTTTTTTGCGTCATGATGCGAATAAAATCACGCGTGTACGTGCGGGCATCCGCCGGGCTCAGGTGCGACCATTCCGGGCAGGTATAGGCCGAAAGCTCCGGGTAGTCTTCGTAGTGAATGCCGGGCGCGCCGGTTTCGCGCAGCAGCCGGTCCCAGTATTTTGCTCGCGGGAAAGTCTTTTTCTCATGCGCCAGTAACTGGTTGCTGGAAGGCATCCGCACGAAGAGCACCTTCCCGCCTCGGCTCCGAATACGGGCCACATCGGCACTAACGGCCTTGAATATTCTCGTCAGCGCGCTATCGGGCATGGGTTTGGGAGGGCCGTTGGTTGCGTTGAACATCCAGATGTACTGCACCTGGTGCTGCATGGCGGTATCAGTCAGGAACTCCGGGGTCATGGTCGTTTGCCGGTCAAACAGATCCTGCTTGAACCGCGGCGGAAACGGCGGCCGCACCGCTACCCCCGGCCGGTTGGGAATGGGCAGCTGACTCAGCAGCCCGCTCAGGCTAAACCGCTCCGCATCAAGGAAAAGCAGCTCCGACTCCAGCCCCCGGTTGATGGCAAATCCAGCCCGTTGGGCAATGGACCACTTGGGGTAAAAGCTTACGCTCTTGCGGGCTTTCTTGTCCGGGGGGCTGCCATCGGGAGCGAAGAACAGCCCCTCGACCACCCCTACCAGCACCGTTCCGTGGAAGCGGGTATCCCGGGCTATATCGGCCAGCATGGGTCGGGGTGAGGTACCCACCATCGCCAGCTGGGTGGGGGCCTTTCCGGTGGCAGCTTTCCAAGTAGCTAAGTCCAGCCCAAACTTGACCCGCGAGGAACCGATTATCAACGGGTTGGCGGGGCTTGCCTGGTACACTCGCTCCCGATGATAGGCCCACAGCTCTTCGTTGTCGTCGTAGGAAGGCGTGAAGCCTTGTCGGCGCAGGTAGGCTTCCCAACCGACCAGGAACCCGGCCAACAAGACCAAAGCCAACAGCCCGGCTTTAGCGTAAGGAGACGTTTGCATGAGCGAAGCGGTTTAAGTGAAAAGTTCTTGAAATGAGGCGTGGCCCTGGGGTAGGCAGCCGCTGCATACGGAAGAAGCTGAGCTGCTATTGAGGCCCGCTCTCGTGGTCTGGCGTGGCATGTGTGGTGAGCACGAAGGCACCCAATGTTGCCTCGGAGACCTAGCTCAGCACCTGACCGAATGCCCCGCCGAATGATCAGCCAACGAGTGGTAAAGCCCAAAACCTCCTCCTACACGGGAGAGCGTAAGAGGCAGACGTAAACTCGCTATCAGCTTAGTGCAAAAAAACAGAGTCTCCCGAGCGAAGCCTTTTGCGCATGGTGCAGATACTTTTGACTTTGTTGCACAGCTGACCTATTTTGGGATTTTCTGTCCTTATTCTGCCTGCTTGCGTTGAGGCAAACATCAATTCTCCCTCTTGTACTCTTGCTAAGCGGCCAGCCCAAGGCTCCTATTGGATGGTGCCCACAACGCATAAAACCTAAAAGCCCCCCGAAATCTGTTTCGGGGGGCTTTTAGGTTTCAGCATCAGGACTAGCGAGTAATCAGTACCGGGCGGTGCAGCACTTGGTTAGGGAGCGTGATAGTTAGCGTGTACACGCCTACGGGCAGGTGGCGCACCGAAGCCCGCAACTCGAATGGGGCCTCGGTGGTCGGCGGCGGGCTGAGGCGCAGTACCTCGCGGCCTTGGGCATCGAACAGCCGGGCCTCCTGGACGCGGCTCTGGCTTGGGCCGCTCAGGCGCACGTGCAGCTCGTCGGCGGCGGGGTTGGGGAATACCTCCGCTTCCACCCGCGTAAGCGGCTCCATTGCCACCGTCACGACGGGCGAGAACTGGCTGTTACCGTCCAGGTCTACCTGGCGCAGGCGGTAGTAGAGCAGCGGCTGGCCGTAGCGGGTGGCGCGCTCGTCGGTCAGTTGGTAGCGGTGGGGCTGGGTGCTGGTGCCGTGGCCGGGCACCTGCGCCACCGCCCGGAACTCGCGGCCATCCAAGCTATTTTCCACCACGAAATAAGCATTATCCTGTTCCTGCGCCGTTTGCCAGCGCAGCAGTACATCGTCGGCCTGGCGCGTGGCCGTAAAGTTGACCAGCTCCACCGGCAAAGGCGAGGTCCCGATCGTACCGATTACCGTCTGGCTGAATGAAGTGAGCCCGCTAAACGTGACTGTGCCCGCAGTTGCATCAGCCACCGAAGCGGCGATGGGCGGATCGAAGGCGCCATCGCTGTTGCTGGGGCGCCGCAGCAGTTTCAGGGTGCTGGGCATGGCGGCATCGGCGGTGCTGATGTCGGCAGCGCCCAGCGTATAGGTCACGGCCGCGCTGAAATTCCCGCCGCCGTACCGATTGATGATCCAGTAAGTGTTGGCGAGCGTGTTGGTTAAGCCCGTGGGCTGGGTACCTAGCGGGCGGCCATCGAGCCGCGTCACCACCACCGTGGAGCTGGTAGAACCGGTAAAGTTGATGGCGGCGCGCGTGCCGGGGAATACCACGTTGCCACTGCCGCCCACGGCCTGGAGGCTGCTCACGCCAAAACCCACCGGGGCCGTGCTGGCTACGCGCGTTACGCCGCTGCCTATAAACGTTACCGGCACGCTGCTAAAGAGGGTAGACGCGTTGCCGCTGGCCTCGTTGAACTGCGAGTAAGTAGCCAATCCCGCTTCGTCGCCGCTGAGCACCAGATGGCGGCGCAGGCGTATCTCGTTTTGGCTCAAGGCTCGGGTCCACTGCGCTACTTCGTCTATATCGCCCTTGAAGAAGCTACTTGTTGCGCTGTTCAGCGCGCCTATATAGCGCGCCGACGTCCCGGTGGGCATCTCTCCAGGCATTTCAGACCTGATTAGGTTGCCATTGACGTAGAGTGAGAGCACCGTGCCATTGAACGTGGCAACTACGTGGTTCCACTCGTTCTGCGTCACGGTATTAGTGGGCGTCGTAAACGAAACCAGCCGACTCCCGGTGCCAAAACCTACTTCCACGCTGTTGTTTCCAGAAATAGAGATGTAGGGTGAGCGTTGAGCGTCACCACTTCCGGGGTCATAGCCCAGCACGCCATTCATAGTGCTGCCGCTGGCGGCCGCCGGCTTTACCCACAGTTCCTGCGTGTACCGCGTACCGAGCACCAAGTCGGGGTTGCTGATGCCAAGATCGACAAGGCCTAAGGCGGTTCCATTAAAGCGCAGCGCCTGTCCGGCCACCCGGCTCGCAGCTACTATCATTCGGTTCCCAGCGGGCGACACGACGGCGGGAGTGCGGCTTGTGCCACCGAGCGTAAACGAAGGCAAGGTGCCATCGAGCAGGTTGGCGGTAGCGGCTGTTGGAGCCACATCGTAGGCCAGCCAGAAGTAGTTGACGCCTGGTTGCAACGTCTGATTGCCGCTGATGCTGAAGGCCCCCGCGCCGGGCGTATTCAGGCTCCCAAACGGCGTGCTGGTAGCAAAGGTGTTGCTTGGGCCAGTGTAGTACACGTGGGCTGCGGCTACGTCGGCCGGCAGCGTCGTGCCCGCAGTAGTCAGGTTGAAGACCGTGGCGCTCAGCAGATTGTCGGTATTGGCGTCCATCGTCACCACGATGCGCAACAGGGCTTGGCTGGTGGCACCGGCCAGCACGTTGCCCGTGATTTGCTCGGTGGTGCTGCTCACGTACCCGGCATTGGCCACATCACTAATCGTGATCGTAAACGTCCGTTCAAAGAACTGACTGCGGACATTCGTGGCCCGTACCCGCACCGAATAGCTGCTCTGCGTCTCGAAATCAAACACAGCGTTAGTGCGCAGTTGGCTACCCATGATGGTGAAGGAGCTATTGTCAGCATCACCCACGCCAGGCACCAGCGTGTAGGTGTAGACTTGGCCCAATGCGGGGGCCGAAGCAGTTAAAGTGCCAACCAAGGTGTTAAGAGGCTGGTTTTCCGCTATGGTCGAATTGTTGAGGCTGATAGCTGTTGGCGTCGTGGTATCGACCGTAAAGCTGTTGGTGCTGCTGTCACTGACGTTGCCAATGGCATCGGTCGCCGTGGCCCGCACGGTATGGGAGCCATTGTTCAAGGGCGTGCCGGACGTGAAGTTCCAGTTGCCGCTGGCATTAGCCGTGGTTGTCCCAACAGAACTGCCATCAACAATGATGGTTACGGTAGTGCCGGCTTCGGCCGTTCCCGTGTAGGTAGGCGTGGTATCGGCGGTGGTGCTGCCGTTGGCCGGTGTTGTCACCACCGGCGGGGCGGGAGCGGTCTTATCAATGGTATAAACCTCGCCGGAGGTGAACGGTACGTTGGAAACCGCAGGCATCAGCCCGGTTGCACTAGTCAGGTCCAGCCGGATGGTGCCGCTGCCGGAACCCGTATTTATCGTCGCCGTGTACGTGGTGCCCACGCCTGATAAGCTGCTGATGCTGGCTCCCGTCACTCCGGTAGTGGTCAAGCTGAAATTACTGATGAAGAGTCCGGTAACATTTTGAGCGAACGTAACCGTGTATCTCACGCTACTGGCGTTGGTAGGCGAGGGATTGATTCGGTTGATGGAGGTAACGGTAGTAGTGCTGGCGGGCATCGTAAATTCTCGGATAGCTCCGTAGGCCGTACCCACCACGCTGGTGGCGTAAGCCCGGACGTAATACCTGATGCCGCCGGGCAGGTTCACGATTTGGGAGAAGCTGCCGGTACCCATGCTCATGGTTACTTTGGTAGCATTGGCAAGCGTGGGCGTAGCATTGGTTGAGCTGTACACCACCCCACGCTCGGTAACGGCCGCCGAACCAGCTGCCGTTACGTCGCCGCTCAGGCGAGCTGAGGTACTGCTTATGACAACAGGCGGTGTGGTAACCACCACCGGGTTTTCCTCCACTAACGCTACTCCCGCCATATTCTGGGTGGTTGGCAGGTCCAGGAAGATGCTAGGAAGGTTGTCGTCCAGGGCCAGAGCCCGTATTTTGGGCGTGACCGGGGGCATGAGCGTGCCATTGCCTGGCCGGGCAGTACCGTTGGTGGTGCTGGCATCTGCGCCGCTGAGCGCGTAGTATACCTGCGCCTGGACGCGTGAGATGAGGCTGAGCAGCAACGCGAGCAGTACGCAGGTAGTCGCCAGCCCTTGTTTTGGAGAGTAGTATTGTTTCATAACTGAGAGTAGGTAAGGCAAGGAGCTTAGTAGGATCAAGCCTACTCTTATAGATCCACACGCCCACAGGCGGCCGCGTGCTTTGTGAAATTGAAAGCAAATAAGCATAACAGTAAGTCAATGTGAAATACTGTATAAGATATGTTATATTAGTTTTCATACTAGATAGAGTCACTATATTTCTTCGATAATTTTCATTTAGCCCTTCCCTATTCCTTCCACTATCCCGCTGCGGTTGTGCTGTTCGCATACTTCTCAGGCGCTATCTACCTTCGCCTCTTGCTTAGCTCGCTCGTCACTCCCCTACTCTATGTCCGCTCAAGAACACCACCTACCCGTCACCCGCACGGCACGCTATTTTCAGCTGAATGAAGTATCGGCGCACACCCAGCAGGTATGGTTTGTGTGCCACGGCTACGGGCAGTTGGCCGAGTACTTCATCCGGCACTTCACCCCCCTCGCCACCGCCGACCCCTCGCTAGTGGTCATAGCGCCCGAAGGCTTGTCGCGCTTCTATCTGCAAGGCACCGGCGGCCGGATCGGGGCCACCTGGATGACGCGCGAAGACCGGCTCACCGAAATCGAGGACTACGTGGGCTACCTCAATCAGCTGGCAACTGCTGTATTACAAGCCGCGCCGGCGGCCGTGCAGGTCAAAGTGCTAGGCTTCTCGCAGGGAGCTGCCACCGTCAGCCGCTGGTTGGCCCGCGCTACTTTCCGGCCGGCCCAGCTCATTCTTTGGGCCGGCGCCTTCCCGCCCGACATGGAATTCACGGTTGCCACCCAGCTCGTCCGCGGCCTACCCGTCACGCTTGTTTACGGTGATGAGGACGAGTACGTCAAAACTGCCGATGTGGAAAAGCAGCGGGATTTTCTGCGTCAGCTCGGTGTCGAGCCAGAAATCATTGGCTTTGCCGGCAAGCACACGCTACAAACGGAAGTACTCCAACAACTGGCCGGCCAGTTGCAATAGTGGCAGAATGAAGCGCCCCTGCGGTCAATTAAAAAGGCCTCCCCTGACAGGGAGACCTTTTTGCTGGAGATACAAATCTAGTACGGGGCCGCTACTCGCGCCGAATGGCGGTGGCCGCCGCCTGCGCCGCGGGCAGCAGCAGGACTTCGGCAATATTCACGTGCGGGGGCCGTGTCACCATGAATTGAATCACGTCGGCCACATCTTCGGCTCGGAGGGGCTCGAAGCCTTTGTAAACCGTATCGGCGCGAGCCTCATCGCCTTTGAAGCGCACCACCGAAAACTCGGTCTCCACTGCCCCCGGGTTCACCTCCGCCACCCGAATATGGTGCGGCAGCAAGTCGAGGCGCATGGTTTTGGTGAGCATGGACACGGCGGCTTTGGAGGCACAATACACGTTCCCATTGGCGTAAGCCTCCTGCCCCGCAATAGAGCCGATATTGATGATGTGGCCCACGCGGCGGCGCGTCATGGCGGGCAGCAGGGCCCGGCTTACGTAGAGCAAGCCCTTCACGTTGCCGTCGAGCATGGTATCCCAATCTTCCAAGCTGCCCTCCTGAATCGGGGCTAGTCCGTGGGCGTTGCCGGCGTTGTTGATCAGCACATCCACCTCAGCAAATTGCGGCGGCAAACTGGCTACGGCGGCTTCCACGGCGGCCCGGTCGCGCACGTCGAAGGTGAGGATGTGCACGGGCGTGGGTGCCAGTTCTTGCGCTAGCTCTTCCAGCCGCTCCCGGCGCCGGCCCGTCACTACTAGCTGAAAGCCAGCCTTAGCCAGCGCCACGGCCGTAGCCCGGCCAATACCCGACGAAGCGCCGGTGATGAAAGCAGTGTGCATTTTTTTAATTGTTGAATGGTTGCATGGTTAAATGGTTGGTCGTTCTGATGTGTGCATTTAGAACGACCAACCATTTAACCATGCAGCCATTAAGCCATTCAACCTTACTCAAACGTCAGATACAGCGTAACGGTGTTGCTCCGTAGGCCTTGCAGGCTCCGGCTGTATACGTCGTTGCCGGGTTGGTACAGGTTCTTCAGGCCGTGCGAAAAGCGCAATTCTGGGGCGAACTTGAAGTACGGGTAGAACAGGTCCAGCCCCACGCCGTACTCGATGGCCAGGTCGCTGCTGGCGGTGGTGAGTTGATTTTTTTCCGGGTCTTTCCGGCGGGTGCCCACGTTCACGCTGGGCTTGATGCCGCCCACCATATACACCCGCGTGTTGCGCCGCCGCTCCGAATGGAACTTGAGCAGCAGTGGAAAATCCACCTGCGTGGCTCCCACTTCCTGATCCACTATCTCGTCGGGGTCGTTTTCGTTAACTGGGTTGGGCGTGTAGCCGGCGGGCTTGAATTCGATTTGACGCGTAATAAAGCTTACGCCCGGCGCAAAGCGCAGATTGAAATAGTCGCCTAACCGCGCATCACCCACGAAGCCGACCGAGAAGCCCGGGCTGATTATGGAATTGGCCGTAACGCCCTGGCTGGTGCCCTGGTTGGCAATGTAAGCGGCCGACTGCTCAATCTTGAAGCGCGAGAAGTGCGGCGCTATATAGAAGCCCGGATGAAACCATTTGTAGTCGTAGCCCGGCAAGTTGTCCACCGTGATGGACTTCACCTGGCCTCTGTTACCGCGCGAAATGCCGGTCCGGCTTTTCTTTTGCGCCTGTGCGCTCAGGGGCACGGCCAGCGCCAGCAGAACTGGCAGCGCCCAGCGGCCTATTTGTGTGCGGTATAAATGGAGCTGATGCCGAACGTGAGGGGTTGCCATGCGGGAGAAGTAAAGCCGACCTGCCGGAGAATAGCCAGAAAATCGGGGCCGTCCGGGAAAGCCTGCACCGATTCGGGCAGGTAAGTATAGGCGGCGCGGTCTTTGGAAATGAGTTTACCGAACACCGGCAAAATGTGCCGGAAATAGAAATTGTAGGCCTGCTTCATGGGGAAGGCCGTGGGTTTGGAAAACTCCAGAATCACGAGCTTGCCACCCGGCCGCAGCACGCGCCGCATTTCGGCCAGGCCAATAGCGAGGTTCTCAAAGTTGCGCACCCCAAACGAAGCTGTAACGGCATCGAAATGGTCGTCGGGGAAGGGCAGGTTCTCCGAGTCGCCGAGTTCGAGCTGAATGCGGCTGGCCAGGCCTTTGGCTTGCAGCTTGCGGCGCCCCACTTCCAACATGCCCTCCGAAATATCGACGCCCGTCACTTGCGCTTCGGCCGAAGCTGCCCGGAGCGTTTCAATGGCGAAATCGGCCGTGCCGGTGGCAATGTCCAGGATGCGGGCGGGCCGCAGCGCCTTCAGCTCGCCCACCGCCTTGCGCCGCCAGTAGATATCGGTACCAGCGCTCAGGAAGTGGTTCAGGAAGTCGTACTTCCCGGCAATGCTGTTGAACATGTGCGCCACCTGCGACTTCTTGCCAGCGGTGTCGTCTTTGTAGGGTACTACGGCCATAGTTCTGGGGCGAACAACGAAAGTTCGGGGGCGAAATTGCCCAAACATAACGCTGGTTCCGCCATTATGTTGAAAAAAAGCGGGCCGGGCAAATTGCCCGGCCCGCTTTTCTGGCTCATAAAAACAGCTTAGTTGTTGTCTGTCTTCACTTTGGTTTTCTCGCCGCTGGCGTCTTTGGCCTTCGAATCAATAGTACCTTCTTTGGTTTTAGTCTTCGATTCTTCGCCCGTAGCGCCCTTGGTTTTCACTTTCACTTTGTCGCTGTCCTCGTCCACTTTGGTTTTCACCTTGGTGCCATCGGCCAGCTTCACCTTGCTCTTGCCGGGCTGCAACTGCGTAGCGCCGCTCGAAGCGGGGGCAGTGGCGGGAGCTGCCGTCGTAGTGGGAGGTGCCATAGTTGGCATGGCCTCGCCTTCCTTCAGAATCACGCGGAACTCCACGCGGCGGTTGAGCTGCATGTTCTCCGGGGTATCGTTGGCCGCAGCCGGACGACGCTCGCCGTAGCTCACCGTCACCATGCGCGTTTCGCCAATGCCCTGCTTTTTCAGGTAATTGTAAGCGGCGTTGGAGCGGTTCTGGCCGAGCACGATGTTGTACTCGTCGGTGTTGCGCGAGTCGCAGTGGCCTTCGATGGAGATGTTAACGCCGGGGTTGGACTTCAGAATCGAGGTAATGTTGTTCAGCTCCGTGATGGACTCCGGCCGCAGCTTGTACTTGTCGGTATCGAAGTAAATCTTGTTGAAGGCAAAGATTCCGGTGCTCGTCGTGTCTACGTAGTCCACGTAGAAGTTCTTCTCTACCACCGTAGAGTCGTTGGTCGAAACGGGCACCGTGAATTCCTCGGTGGCAATGTTCTGCCCATCTCGGGAAGCGGCTACCTGATAGGTCCGGCCCGAAAGCACGCTCACCTGGTACAGGCCGTTGTCGGGCTTGGTTACGTCGCGGTAGCTCAGGGCCGTTTTATCGGCCTGCGTGCCACTGAACACCAGCTCTACGCCCGGAATGAACGTGCTGTCGCGCTTGCTAAACACTTTGCCCCGGATAATGGCGTTCTTGATGTAGTTGATGGTGTAAATGTCTTTCTCGCCGTAGCCGCCAATGCGGTAAGACGACAAATACGCGTACGAACCATCGGGGCTCAAACGATAGTAGGTGTCATCGTCGGGCGTATTCACGGGGTAGCCCATGTTCTCGGGGCGGCCCCACTTGTTGCCGATCGAGTCGTACTCCGACTTGAAAATGTCGTAGCCGCCCATGGTGTTATGGCCACGCGAAGCGAAGTACATCGTTTTGCCGTCGCGGCTCAGGTACGGGCTGTCGTCGTCGTACTTGGTGTTGATGGCGTTGCCGACGGTTTTAGCCGGTCCCCAGTCGCCGCCGGGCTGGCGGGTGGAGTAGTAAATATCTAGCGTACCGTCTTCCGAGTACTTGCCAGTGGAGAAGTAAATGGTGCGTCCATCCGGGGTGATGTATGCGTCCGACTCGAAGGCTTTCGAGTTGATATTGTCATTGAGCTTCTTAGGCTGCGTCCAGTCAGCGCCCGACTTCTCGGCGTACATGATGTCGCCGTTTTCGTCGTTGCGGTACATGAGCAGCTTCGTGTCGTTGTCGAAGATCTGAATCGACGCATCGTGGCCTTTGCCATTGAGCACGGTGCTCAGCGAGCGAGGCTTCTCCCAGTTCTGGTCGTCGATGCGCTTCGTCTCGTAGATGTTCTCGTAGTACTGTCCGTCGGCGGCGACTTTATTCTTGTCTTTTTTGCCTTTTGGTTCCTCAGCCACCGGCACATTGTTCATGTTGTCGGAGCGCGAGGTGAAGAGCAGCATTTTGTCATCTTGCGAGATAACCGGGCTGTGCTCCGAGTACGGCGTGTTTACCGTGGGGCCCAGGTTGTTCACGAAGATATCCTTGGGGCTATTGAACTGCACTTTGGCGTTCTTCGAGTGCTGGATCAGCTGCGCCAGTTCCACTTTACGCGTGTCCTTGGGCTTGAGCGAGGCATTGTACGCTTGGTAGTGCGCAATGGCCTCGTCGAAGTTATAGTTGAGGTGGTCTACCCGGCCTAGCCAATAGTTCACGTCCTTCGAAACCTTGGGCTTTAGCTTCTGCGCTTTGTAGATGTAGTCGCTGGCTTTCTCTTTGTCGAACGACATATAAGAAATACCGGCGCGGAACAAGGCAACGGCGTTGTTCGGCTCCTTGGCCAACACTTGCTCGTAGAAAGGGATGGAGGCCCGGTAGTTCTCTTGGTCGAAGAACTTGTTTGCGGTTTTCAGCTGCTTACGCACGCTCTGGGCCAGCGCGGGCTGGGCCACGGCCGCCGTAAGAGCTAAAGCGCAAGAGGCTTTCAATAACCTTCTGACTAAGTTGTCCATTTGAGGAGGGGGTTTGGAAATAAGGAGTTGCAAAAGGAAGATCCCCGGAGTGGCTAGCTGCCGTTTGCAGCTGGGTTTTCAGTGAGATGCCTCTTATACTGAAAACCACTCCTAGGGTTAAGCAGGGAACTATTTTTTTGGTGATGAAAAAGACTTAAGATGATTCCCTACGCAATTTATTTTTGGTTCATCACCGTTGCAGAGCACGGCAATTTGGGGGCAAAGATAGAAATTTTATAATACCACCTTAATCCCATCCAACTACCATAAATGTATAGCCTAAATACAAAAAAATGTATTCCGACTTGGCTTTTACTGTTACAGTAGGGGCTGTGAACCACGCAAATATAGAGGCGCTTTGTAAATTACAAGGATTTTCAACAAAAATTTACCCGTAAAAAATACCTAATTCCAAGCTCCGCCCGTAAACCGGCTACCTTTGTAGCCGCACCTTTTTTGCTGATACTGCTATATGAAAATTCGGGATGCTTCCTTTCTAATGAGTAATTCGCGCGTCGATCAATGCCCGCCGCCGACCTTGCCGGAGTATGCTTTCATTGGCCGCTCCAACGTGGGAAAATCCTCCCTCATCAATATGCTGACCGAGCGGCGTGGTTTAGCTAAAACGTCTTCCCTGCCCGGCAAAACCCAGCTTATCAATCATTTCATAATTAATAATGAGTGGTATCTCGTGGATTTACCGGGCTATGGTTACGCTAAAACCAGCAAAGAAAATCGAGTGAAATGGGGCCGCATGATTAATTTTTATCTGCGTCAACGTGAGAACTTAGCGTGTGTATTTGTGCTAATAGATTCGCGTCACCAAGCTCAGGCAGTGGACTTGGAATTTATGGAAATGCTCGGCAGTGAAGGCATTCCTTTTGTAATAGTATTTACCAAGGCCGATAAACAATCTGGGAGCCGGACGCACCAAAATGTGGTGGAGTACATGCAGAAAATGAGCGAAACCTGGGACGAGGTGCCGCGCCATTTTATTACGTCGGCGGAGGAAAAAACGGGCCGCGAGGAAGTGCTTGGCTTCATCGAGGAAGTGAACCGCCAACTAGCCCAAGCGCAAGAGAATGCGTAAATTGGCCCCGTAATTGTCTCGGCCTCCGCGAAGCCAGTACGGCTTTCATACCCCTTCTTTTCTTCTGTTTCCCCCTCATGAAAAAACTCACTCTCGCGCTGGCGCTGGGCCTGCTGGCTACCACCGCGCCCGCGCTAGCGCAGAAAACCAAAGTCAAGGTCAAGACTGACGGGCCGGCCCCGGACGCTCCTGCAGCGGCCGCCGAAGAAGCCCCGGCCGCTGCTGCCCACCAAGCGGGTGGCGTCAACAAAGCTATTCCGGTGGCTGAGTACTATGAAGGTGGCCAAGACGCGCTGTACGCCTTCATCGAGAAAGAGAAAAAGTATCCTATCCTAGCGCGTCGCAACCGGATTCAGGGTACGTGCATCGTTAGCTTCACGCTCACGACCAACGGCACGCTCGAAGGCATTAAGCTGGTGAAGAACATTGGGGGCGGCTGCGGCGAAGAAGCTTTGCGGGTGGTACGCCTGCTCCAGTTCAAAAAGCCCGATTACGCCATCCTAACCAGCTTGCCCATTGTGTTCAAGCTGACGCCTCCCGGCCAAGCCGGCGCGACTGAGTAACTTTGTCCTTTCCAACAACTGTTTTTACCCTATGCCCTACGACCTGAAGGAAATTGCCGCAATCAGCGGAATGCCCGGTCTGTACCGCCTCGTGAAGCCGACCCGCGCCGGCGTTATTGTGGAAGCCCTCGATGAGCGCGCTACCCGCTCCGTGGCCTCGGCCCGCAACAAGGTGTCACTGCTCCACGAAATTTCCATCTACACCCAGGACTACGACCAGACGGTGCCGTTGACGGAAGTATTCGACCGGATTCACCAGCAGCACGGCACCAGCCTGGCGCTCACGCACAAGTCCGACGACCGGGACCTGACGGCCTTTATGGGCGAGGTTATCCCCGATTACGACCGGGACCGGGTGTACATGTCCGACATCAAGAAACTGGTGCAGTGGTACCAGATTGTGAGCAGCCGCCTGGAATACCAAGCCCAGGCCGCCGAGGAAGCGCCAACTGAAGTTCCGACGGAGGAAGTTTTAGCTGAGACGTCGGTTACCACAGTGGAAACCTCGGCTGCACCGGAGAAGAAGCCCGCGAAAAAAGCCGCCGCAAAAACGACGGATGAAGTCGTTGCTGAGGCTGCGCCCAAGGCAAAAAAGAAAGCTGCCGCAGTGGAAGCCGAAACTTCGGAAGCGACCGAAAAGCCTGCGAAGAAAGCAGTGAAAAAGAAGGAATAACTTCCTTCTGATAAGTCATAAAAAAGCCCCGGCGCTAAGTAACACCGGGGCTTTTTTATGACTTAATTTTTCTGGCAATAGAGTTACAGAATTAAAAATCTGTGGGTGCTGCTTGCCGTTAATTTTCGTTAGGCTTCGGCATATTCCTTGGCCAAAAATTCTTCGGCCAAATTCACCAGCTCGGTTGAGCCAATAAATAAGGGGCACCGGTCATGCATGTCTTTGGGTTCTAATTCCATAGTTCGAACCCGACCGTCGCTGGACTTACCGCCGGCCTGCTCTACAATGAAAGCCAGCGGGTTACACTCGTACATCAGGCGCAGCTTGCCATTGGGCGACTTCTGCGTGGACGGATACATATAAATGCCGCCTTTGAGCAGGTTGCGGTGGAAATCGGCTACGAGTGAGCCAATGTAGCGGGCTGAATAGCCCTGTTCCTTGCAATTAGCCACAAAGGCCGTCATGCCGGGTGAGAATGAGGCGGAACTGCCTTCGTTCACGGAATAAACGGTGCCGGTCTGGGGCGTGATGATTTGCGGGTGCGAAAGGAAGAATTCGCCCAGGCTAGGCTCGTAGGTAAAGCCGTTGACGCCGTTGCCGGTGGTGTAAACGAGCATGGTGCTGGACCCGTAGATGACATAGCCAGCGGCCACCTGATGCGTTCCGGTTTGCAAGCAGTCGGCCATCGTGCCCTCGCTGCCGGTGGGCGACACGCGGCGGTAGATGCTGAAAATGGTGCCGATGCTCACATTCACGTCGATATTGGAAGAACCATCCAGCGGATCGATGGCGACGATGTACTTGCCTTGCACATTGCCGGTTTGGATGACTTCCTCGTCTTCTTCACTGATAATGGTACACACCTCGCCGCCGTTGCGCAGGGCCCGGATGAAGCGAATGTTGGCAATGACGTCGAGCTTTTGCTGGTCTTCGCCCTGCACGTTACGGTTGCCGTAGGCGCCGGCAATGTCGATGAGGCCGGAGCGGTTGATTTCGCGGTTCACGATTTTGGCGGCCAGCGCGATGTCGCGCAGCAGCTGCGACAATTCCCCGGTGGCATAGGGGAAGTCTTCCTGCTTACGCATGATAAAGCGGTCCAGGGTGGTGCCAACAGGCAGCGCCAGTTTGTCGTGTTGATTCATAAAAGAGTGAGGGAATGAGCGGGTGGGTTGGGGACTCAAAATTAAGCTTTTTCGGCTGTAGTGGAGAGAATATACGTTCAGCGGTACATTTGGGGCCATGCACGAATCGGCTCTATTGAAAGTTTACAAGTTCGGCGGCGCGTCGGTGAAGGACGCCGCAGCTATTCGCAATCTGGCGGGCATTGTCCGGCAGCACGGTGCCGGGGTGCCGCTGCTCATCGTGGTATCGGCGATGGGCAAAACCACCAACGCTCTGGAAGAAATCTATCAGCTGGCTCACAGCGGACAGGACTACACCGCGCCTTTCGCCGCCCTGCGCGACTTTCACCTCAACGTGGCCGCGGAGCTGGGCGTGGCTGACACGGCAGAAAGCCAAGAGCCTGCTCCTACCCTGGCGGCACTGTTTGAGCAGCTTGGCGACCAGCTAGCCACGCTCACTACCAGCGACTACGACAAGCAGTACGACCAAGTGGTGAGTTTTGGAGAGTTGCTAGCGACGCTCGTAGTAGCTCATGCACTCCAGGCGCAGTGGCTCGACTGCCGCCCGCTTGTTCGCACGGACCACACTTGGCGCGAGGGCCGCGTCGATTGGCCTACCACGGAGCGCACCCTGCGGGCCGAGGTAGCGCCGCTGCTGGCGCAAGGCCCAGTAGTGACGCAGGGCTTCCTGGGCGGCACGGCCAGCGGCCACACCACCACGCTCGGTCGCGAGGGCTCCGACTACACGGCCGCCATTCTGGCCTACTGCCTAGGCGCGGAGTCCGTAACAATTTGGAAGGACGTGGCCGGTTTGCTCAACGCGGACCCGAAGTTCTTCGAAGACACCGTGCGCTACCCGGAAATCAGCTACCAGGAAACCATCGAAATGGCGTACTACGGAGCCAGCGTCATTCACCCCAAAACCATCAAGCCGCTGGCGGTGCGGCAGATTCCGCTGTACGTGAAGTCGTTTGTGGACCCGGCCGCCGAGGGCACCAAGATTCACGACTGCCGCCACGGCTTGCTGGCGCCGGCTTTGATTCGGAAGGCCGGGCAGTGTTTGATTTCGTTTGAATCCAAGGACCTGACCTTCATTTCGGAGGAAAACCTGGAGGTGATCTTTGGAGCCCTAGCGCAGGTGCGGCTCAAAATCCACCTGATGCAAAACTCGGCCATTAGCTTCTCGGTGTGCACCGATTTCTCCGCCTATCGGCTCGATAAGCTGCTAGGCGTATTGCGGGAGCAGTTCACCATTCACTACAACACGGGCCTGGAGCTGTACACCATCAAGAACTACGATGCTGCGAGCATTCAGCGTCTCACCACAGGCCGGGAATTGCTGCTGGAGCAGCGCACGCGCCAGACGTTTCAGTTTGTGTGCCGGGGCAGCAGCAATGAGGTGGTGAAGTAGAAAGTCTATGGCGGAAACCCGATTTTCGCGCTACGAAAGTCGAACAATTTTGCCGGGCTGGGACTTATAGGCATATCTTTGCGGAGAATCATTCTTACCTAGTGGCCTTCTTTTCCGAACATACCCCGCCCACGAAGGGCCAACTACGTGACCGACTGGCTGAAGCTGGGTTGCGGGCTACGCGCCAGCGGCTGCTCATCCTGGAAAGTCTGTTGGTACTGCCCGGCCACCCCACGGCCGAACAAGTGCACCGGCGGGTGGTGAGCCAAGAGCCTAGCCTTTCCCTGGGCACGGTGTATAAGGCGTTGGACTCGTTTGTAGCGGCCGGCCTCACGCGCCGCGTAGCTTCGGCCGAAGGTGCCTCTCGCCGCTACGATGCCGATTGTTCGGCCCACCATCACCTGTTTTGCACCGACACGCAGGAAATCATCGACTACTGCGACCCGCAGCTGGACGCGCTGATTCAGAATTTTTTCGCTGCTCGTGGCCTGCAAGGCTTTCAGCCCCGCAGCTTCTCATTGCACATCACCGGGAGCAAGGTTTTAGGTGAAGAGGTGACAGGTAACAAGTGACAGGTGAGGAGGTAACAGGAAGCACTGCGGCCACTGCTTACCTGCAAAACTTCGTACGGCTCAGCAGTCCCTCCGCAATTCGTTGCTACTCACCTGTTGCGTGTCACTTCGTCACCTGTTACGTGTTCCCTTTCACTTGTCACCTAACATTCACCCCACTAATCACCTAATTACCAAAAAACATGGCAGTTCTCGTAGGCAAGCGTGCCCCTTCTTTCAAAGCCATCGCCGTTGTTGATGGCGAATTCGAGGAGGAATTTTCCCTCGACCGGTACCTGGGCAAGAAGCACGTCATCTTCTACTTCTACCCCGCTGACTTCACTTTCGTTTGCCCCACCGAAATCATTGCTTTTCAGGAGCGTCTGGCCGATTTTGAGGCCAAAGGCGTGGCCATTGTTGGCTGCTCGACCGATACGCACTTCTCCCATTTCGCCTGGCTGCAAACCCCACGCGACAACGGTGGCATTGAGGGCGTAACCTACCCGCTGGTAGCCGACGCCACCAAAACCATTACGGCCAACTACGACGTGCTCGGCGGCCACTACGACTACAACGAGGCAGGCGAAATGACCTTCGTAGGCTCGCCCCTCGCCTACCGCGGCCTGTTCCTCATCGACAAAGACGGCATCGTGCGCCACCAAGTAGTGAACGATGGTCCCCTGGGCCGTAGCATCGACGAGGCCATGCGCATGGTAGATGCCCTGCAATACTTCGAAGTGAAAGGGGAAGTGTGCCCCGCCAACTGGGAAGAAGGCAAAGAGGCTATGTCGGCCACCCGCGAAGGCGTAGCCAACTACCTCGGCAAGCATCACTAATTCGATGTGCTGATTGGTTGATGTGCTGATGTGCTGGTTTTTTAGCGCCTTCGGCACGTTTGAAGAGCCCCGGGCGCTGGCGCGTTCGGGGCTTTTTTATTTGGGTGCGGACTTGCGGTGGGAGGTGCCTACTTTTGCAGCACAAAGCCGGCGCGGATGGTAGAGTTATATGATAAACGGCGGGCTTGTACGATGCAGGCGCGACAGTTCATCTAACCTACCGGCGCTCATGCCTTTAAAACTCGCTCCAACACCACCCCATAGAAAGGACAGTTCCCCAGCCCCATCGAGAATCAGCACATCAGCACATCAAAAAATCAGCACATCAACTATTGCTTTTCCTGTATACCATAGCTCTGCGCCTGTATGCTTTGCTGCTGCGGCTGGTGGCACCCTTCGTGCCGAAGGCGGCGCAGTGGGTGCGCGGGCGGCAGGAACTACTGCCGCGCATAGCGGCGGCGCTGCAACACGAAACGGCGCCGCTGGCGTGGTTTCACTGCGCTTCGCTGGGCGAGTTTGAGCAGGGCCGGCCTTTGATGGAAGCCTACGCGGCCCGCTACCCGACGCATAAAATCGTGCTCACGTTCTTCTCGCCTTCCGGCTACGAGGTGCGCAAAAACTGGCCGGGAGCTGCTTACATCTTCTACCTGCCCCTCGACACGGCCGCCCATGCCCGCGCCTTTCTGGATGCTGTACGGCCCCGGCTGGCAGTATTCGTGAAGTACGAGTTCTGGTATTACTTTCTGGCGGAGTTGAAGCGCCGGCAGATTCCTACTATTTCAGTGTCGGCCATCTTCCGGCCGGAGCAGGCGTTTTTTCGGCCTTGGGGCGGCTTCTTCCGGCGAATGCTGAGCTGCTTCACGCACATTTTCACCCAGAACGAAGAGTCGGTGGCGCTGCTGCGGGCGGCGGGCATCACGCAAGCCTGCGTAGCCGGCGACACGCGTTTCGACACGGTGGTGCGGACGGCGTCGGCCCCGCCCCGCGTGCTGCCGCTCGTCGACGCTTTCACGGAGGACTGGGTACCGGTATTTATTATTGGCAGCAGCTGGCCTGAAGATCTGCCGGCCCTCACGCCGCTGCTGCGCCAGTATGCGGGGCAGCTGCGCTTCATTGTAGCGCCGCACGAAATCAGCGAAACCAACCTGCGGCTGGTGGAAGAAGCCCTGCCGGGCCAGGTGGTGCGCTATTCCCGCGCTGAGCCCACCACCGTAGCGCAGGCCCGCATGCTGCTCATGGACAACGTGGGCCTGCTCAGCCAGCTGTACCGTTTCGGGCACTTTGCCTACATCGGGGGAGCGTTTGGCAAGGGTCTGCACAACACGCTGGAGGCCGCGGCCTTCGGGCTGCCGCTGTTTTTCGGGCCTACCTACCATAAGTTTCAGGAAGCCAAAGACCTTGTAGCATTGGGCTGCGCTTTTCCAGTGACGTCGGCGGAGGAACTGCTCACGGCTTTCGGGTTGCTCTTTCATCAGGAAGAAGCCCGCCTCAAGGTGCAAGATTTGAGCTTAGACTACGTACACGACCACAGCGGCGCCACCGGCAAGATTATGCAGTGGCTTTCTTCTATCAATGAGTGAATGAAGAAATGAGTGCATGAGTGAAGGTCGTTCTACTAGCTCGGCACCGCTCTTATTCGCTCATCCACTCATTTATTCATTCACTTATTCTCCCAATGACCGGCATTATCGTTAAATCTACGGGCTCCTGGTACGTGGTGCGGGAGGCAGGCACGGGGCAGTTGCACCGCTGCCGGCTGCGCGGCAAGTTCAAGCACAAGGGGCTGAAAGTGAGCAACCCGCTGGCCGTGGGCGACCAAGTGGACTTTACGGTGGAGGAGCAGACCGAAGGAGCGGGCGTAATTCACCACATCGAGCCGCGCCGCAACTACATCATTCGCCGCTCGGTGCACAAGAGTGAACACGCGCACATCGTGGCCGCCAACCTCGACCAGGCCATGCTGGTCGTGACGCTGGCTTCGCCGGCTACGTCGTTTGGGTTTATTGATCGGTTTCTGGTTACGGCGGAGGCCTATCATATTCCCGTCACGCTGCTTTTCAACAAGACTGACCTCTACGACGAAGACTTGGCCGACTATCAGGAGCAGATTCTGAAAATGTATCAGCGCGTAGGCTACCCCGGTCTACGCTGCTCCGCGCACACCGGCGAAGGCGTAGCCGACATCGACGCACTGCTTGAGGGCCGCACCACCCTACTTTCGGGTCATTCGGGCGTGGGTAAAAGCACACTCATCAATGTCTTAGTGCCCGACCTGGACTTGAAGACGGCGGAAATCAGTGAGTTTTCGGATAAGGGCGTGCATACCACCACCTTCGCCGAAATGCTGGAAGTGCGCCCCGGCACCTTCCTCATCGATACGCCCGGTATCAAGGAGCTGGGTCTCGTGGACGTGAAGGCTGGTGAGCTGGCCCACTATTTCCCCGAAATGCGCGCCCTGCTCAACCAGTGCCGCTATCACAACTGCCAGCACCTGCATGAGCCCGGCTGCGCCGTCCGCGAAGCCGTGGACAAAGGTAAAATTGCCCTCCCGCGCTACGACAGCTACGTGAGTATGCTACAAGGCGAGGATAATAGGAAGTGATTTAATGTGCTAATTTTTCGATGTGCTGATGTGCTGGTTATCGTTGTTTTAGGCACGCAATAATCGGCAGTGAATGAAGAAGGGCTACGCTTACTACCAATGGTAGAGGAGTAGCCCTTCTTTATTCTTCCTTAAACCCCTGCCGATCAGCAGGAGTTGTTTTGCCTGGTTGGCATGGCCAAAAGCGTGCGGGCCGGAACGTCCGGCAATTCCTCACTCCAAGGACTACTCTTCTAAGGGTAGGATTACGCCGTCGATGACATGGGTGACGCCGTTGCTGGATATTACATCGGGAATTTGGACGTTGACGGGGGCGTCTTTGCCGTTGCTCAGCATCACCTTGCCGTCCTTCACCGAGATTGTCAGTTTGCGGCCATTAACGGTGGTTAGCTGTTGGCCGTCTTGCAGGTCTTGAGCCAGCAGGCGGCCAGCAATGACGTGGTAGGTGAGCACGCCTTTGAGTTTATCCTTGCTTTCGGGCTTGAGTAGGCCCTCAAGCGCCCCTTTGGGCAGCTTGTCGAAAGCGGCATTGGTGGGGGCAAAAACGGTGAACGGGCCCGCGCCGCTGAGCGTGCCGTCAAGGCCGGCGGCTTTCACGGCTTTTACTAGCGTGGTTACGCTGCTGGCTTGCACGGCGTTCTGCACGATGGTTTTGTCGGGGGTCATCGGTACGCCATCTACCATTACGCCTTCGGATTTACCCATACGGGCGGAGTCAGTCATCATGGCTGCCGAATCGACGGTGGCGGCTGTGTTTTCCGTGGAAGCCGCGGCATTTTCGCCGGCTTTGTCGCCGCTGCCGCAGCTGCTGAGGGCGAGCAGGCCCGTGGAAAGTAGGCTCAGGGACAGGATGCGCAAGGTTTTCTTCATGAGGGGAAAGGATGAGGGTTGTGGTGAGGAAAGAGAAAGTGAGAGGTGGGGCGGGCCGCGTGTGGAGCGCGAGGCCGGGTCGCATTCCTTACGGAACCCAGCCGTAAGGAGGATGTTTTCCGACTATCAAACTTGGCTACCTTTGCCCCGGGCCGCGTTTGCCGGCCCGCACTTGCTCGGCAAGTGCTTTTTCTACCCGTTTCTAGCCGCTTATGAAAACCGCCGAAATCCACACCAGCAAAGGCGTCATGAAGCTGGAGTTCTTCGAAGAAGATGCTCCCAAAACCGTCAAGAACTTCACCGATCTGGCCCAGCAAGGCTACTACGACGGCCTCAAGTTTCACCGTGTCATTCCCAACTTCGTCATTCAGGGTGGCTGCCCCAACACCCGCGACGGCGCCAACGGCACGCCCGGCACCGGCGGCCCCGGCTACACCATCCCCGACGAGCTGACCGGCAACAACCAGTACCACGACCGGGGCATCGTGAGCATGGCCAAGACGCCGGCCCCCAACTCCGGTGGCTCGCAGTTCTTCATCTGCCACTCCCGCGACCAAACCGCCGGCCTCGACCGCAAACACACCGTGTTCGGCAAAGTAGTGGAAGGTCTGGACGTTATCGACCAAATCCGGGTCAATGACCGGATTGAGAAGATTGTAGTGACGGAGGCGTAACCTCACCCCCTAGCCCCCTCTCCTAGGGGAGAGGGGGGACTAGCTTTTAACCTCGTACTAGGTTGTACGGACAATTAGCGCAGCCACAACAAGGCCGCAACGAAATGGACC
>NZ_JBTYZO010000038.1:0-37415 GCF_057808495.1 Hymenobacter sp. M1-2 | reverse complement strand
CCGGCTCGTTTTGCAGCGTGACGGCGTAGATGGGCAGCCCCACGTTGCCGTAGGCCTGGATGTACTTGACGAAATAGTCGGCGTAGATGCCGTACTTATCCAGCTCCAGGTAGCTGCCGTTGAGCGTGTAGTCGTGCTTCATCCAGGCTGGCGCACTCCAGGGCGTGCCAAAAATGCGCAGCTCGTTGTTCTTACTGCGGGCGGCTTGCAGCATGGGCACCACGTCGTCGTAGTCGCCGGCCAGCGAGAAATTGTCCAGGTTGTAATCCGTCTGGCCCTGTGGTATGTCGTTGTAGGTGTAGCTGTAGAGCGAAAAATCCGAAGCCCCAATGGTATGCCGTACCACGTCGAAGCGCAAGCCGCCTGAGCCGAACATCTCGTTCAGCAGGTCGTCGCGCTGGCTGGCATTCATTCTTTGGTTTATCAAGTAGGCCGCCGAGCCCGTCATGGCCGCCCCGAAGCCATCCATGCTTTGATACGTGGTGTACTCATCTACGGCGATGGTCGTGGGATTGTACCCCCCATCGGGTTCGAAATTGAAATCGTACTGTTGCTCAAGCAGCTTGCTTTGGTCGCCATAGGTGAGCCACACGCTTACCGTTTCGTAGGACTGCGCCCCGAGCGGCCTGGGCGCGGGGTGGAAGGCACTGAGCCCACACACGGTGAGGCTGCCAGCCAGCAAGGCAAGCAGCGGACGGGAATAGTTTTTCATAGCAGTGGGGTTGGGTTGGAAAAAGGAACAATAGGCTCCCGCAGGAGCGAAAAAGTCGCGGAACCGACACCCAGAAAAACGCTTCCCGCCCCCTGTGGGCAGCTTGGTTTGGCTAGGCGCGCAGCAATTGGGGTTGGGTGGTGTGCATTTTCAAAATCAATTCTCCGAATAGGGTATTAGCCCAGGCAAACCACTTGCGGCTGAACTTCTCGGGGTTGTCCTGGTCGAAGCTTTCGTGCATGAAGCCCGTACCGGCGTGGGTGGTGCGCAGCCACGTGAGGCACTGCTGCATTTCGGCGGGATCCTGGCTGGTGAGGGCGCGCATAATGATGCCCAGAGGCCAGATCTGGCCCGCTCCCACGTGCGGGCCGCCAATGCCTTCGGCGGCTTTGCCCTTGTAGAAATAGGGGTTATCGGGCGAGAGAATGAGGCGGCGGGTGGCCTGGTACACGGGGTCCGGCACCGGCACGGCGCCCAGGTACGGCAGGGCCAGCAGGCTCGGCACGTTGGCATCGTCCATGAAAAACTGGTTGCCGAAACCATCGACCTCGAAGGCGTACACGCGGCCGTGGCGCAGGTGCTCGGCCTGGGCGTACTGGCGGGCGGCCGTTTCCACTTCCTGGGCCAGGGCGGTGCAGTCGGCGGCAAAAGCGGCGTCCAGCTTCAGGGCCGTAAACAACTCGGCCACCTGCCGTAGACTCACGACGGCAAACAGGTTGCTCGGCACTAGAAAGGCGTACTGCGTGGCGTCGTCGGAGGGGCGGAACATGGAGCAGATCAGGCCCACCGGCCGCACGGGGTTGCCGTAGCCGCCGCCGGCCAGCGTATCGGGCTGCCAGCTGGTTTTGCGCCCGAATTTGTAGGGGCCTTTTCCCTCCTTGCGCTGCTGCTCCCGGAAGGTGCGCAGCACGAGCTGCATAGCCTGCTGCCACTCCGCGTCGAAGGGGGCGGTGTCGCCGGTGGCCTGCCAGTAGCCGTGGGCCAGCCGGATGGGGTAGCAGAGCGAATCCACCTCCCACTTCCGCTCGTGCACGCCGGGCTTCATGTCCGTCTCGTCGTCTTTCCACTCGCTCACCTTGGTGGCGTCGGCGTAGAAGGCATTGGCGTAGGGGTCGAGCAGAATGCAGGCCGCTTGCCGGTGAATGACGCCGCGCAGCAACGTTTGCAGCTTCTGGTCTTGCTTGGCCAACGGCAGATAGGGCCACACCTGCGCCGAAGAGTCGCGCAGCCACATGGCGTCGATGTCGCCGGTAATGACGAACGTGTCGGGCTTGCCGTTGCGCGTGCCTACGGTCACGGTGGTGTCCAGGGTGTTCGGGAAGCAGTTCTCAAACAGCCAGCCCAGCTCCTCGTTCCGGATGTCCTTCCGCACTTTCTTGATGGTGGCCTCTACCGCCTCACTCGTAAACTTTCGGTCCTTCGGGGCCGGGCGCCGACTCACGAAGCTGCCTTTCAGGTTCGTGTCGGCAAAAGCCGACAGGTACGGGCCTCCGTAGACCAGGCCCGCGGCGGTTAGCGTGGTGAGGTGCAGAAAGCGGCGACGACTGTGTAGCATTGACATCATGCAGAAGTACTCAGATAAGTAGTTAGGTTACCAGACGTAAGTGGCCACCCCGCCGCCCGGCAGCGTGGGTTGCACCAGCTGCTGGCCGTGCCGGATACCGAATGATTTGGGCTGGGCTCCTTCGTTCTGCACGATGAGCACCGTTTTGTTGTCGGGGGTGCGGAAGGCTACGTTGGGCAGGCCGGCTATTTCGCTCGAAGCCACCCGCACCGAGCCGGGCCGCACGAATTTGCTGGCGTGCGCGATGATGTAGTAGGCATCTTCGCGCCGCACGGTGTTGCCGTCGAGCGTGACGGCGCCGCGGCATTCGGTGCAGCCGCCCGGCGTGTGCGGATTTTGCTGCGGGTCGGCGGCCAGGTTCCACTCCAGCACGGTACGGGCCCAGTTGCGCGGCGCCCCAATCACCAGATTTTTGGTGTGCCAGGCCAGGTTGTCCTCGAACCTGCTTTTCGACCCCACCCACTGCTCCGTGAAGTACACGTGCTTGTCGGGATGCGCCGCGTGCACCTGGCTCAGCGCCTCAATGGGCCCGCCGTACAAGTGAAAGGCCGACCCATCGACGTAGGCTTTGGCGGCTGGGTCGTTGAGCACGGTGAGCGGGTACTCGGGCTTGTCGGCGTTGTGGTCGTAGATGATAATCTTGGTGTCGAGCGGCGCGGCTTTGAAGGCCGGCCCCAGGTGCTGCCTGATGAACAGGGCCTGGTCCGGGGCCAGCATCAGCAGGCTGGGGTTGTTGCCGGGATGCAGGGGCTCGTTCTGCACCGTAATAGCGTCGATGTGAATACCCTCGGCGGCGTAGCCCTGCACGTATTTCACGAAGTAGCGCGCGTAGGCGTCGTAAAACTCGGGCTTGAGCGAGCCACCCTTGGAGTTGCCGTTGGTTTTCATCCACGTCGGCGGCGACCAGGGCGAGCCGAGCAGCTTGATACTGGGGTTGATGGCCAGAATTTCCTTGAGCACCGGCATCAGATGCTCCTTGTCCGGGGCCAGGCTGAATTTAGCCAGGGTTGGGTCGGTTTGGCCGGCGGGCAGGTCGTCGTAGCTGAACACGCGCTCATCCAGATCCGAAGCCCCAATGCTGAGCCGCAGGTAGCTCACGCCAATGGCGTTGCCGTCCGTACCGAACAGCTCTTGGAGCAGCGCGGCTCTTTCGGCGGCGCCCATGCGGTGCAGCAGCTGCGCGCTGCCGCCCGTGAGCGTGTAGCCAAAGCCGTCCATGCTCTGGAACCGCTCTTGGTCGTTTATTTCAATGACCGGGCCGGAGCCAGCGCCTTGCACGGCTGGCAAGCCGGGCTGCTGCTGAAACAGCGTTGTTTTGTTGGGCGTGGTGAGCCACACCTGCACCGCTCCGCCCGCCGAAACCGGCCCGGTGGGGCCTACGCTTGGCTTCGTGGATGCCGTCTGGCAAGCTGTACCGAGCAGAGCCGCTAGCATCCACAGCCGCGCACGAACTTCAACATGTTTGAAAATAAGGCGCATAATGGTCAAAAAGGAGAGATGAGTCTGCACTCACCTAAAGTAGTCTGGCTCAAAGCCACACAAATGGAATGGGCCGAATCCCGCCCCCTAGCAACGCCTTCCCACGAGCGTTGGCCCGCCATGGCGTCGTGCCATAACCGACCAGAATTCGAATCCCATTCCGGTATGCGTGATAAGCCATAATCATGCAGCCGGGGTAGCCCGACGGGTGCCGCGCAGCCCATACCAGCCGATGTAGAGGTAGCAGAGCACGGGCAGCGCGAAGGCCAGGCGCAGGCTCGTGGCATCGGCCACCAACCCGAAGAGCAGCGGCACCACCGCCCCGCCCACAATGGCCGTGCACAGCAGCCCCGAGGCCTCTTCCGTCAGCCGCCCCAGGCCCGCCACGGCCAGCGTGAAGATGGTCGAGAACATGAGTGAGTTCATCAGTCCCACTGCCAGCAGACTGTACATAGCCAGCTCGCCCGTCGTGTTCACCGACACGAGCACCAGCAGCACCGCCCCGAGCGCGTTGGCTGCCAGCAGCCGCCCCGGATTGATACGCCCGAGCAGGTAGGCCCCGAGAAAGCGCCCCACCATGGCCGCGCCCCAGTAGTAGGAGACCTGGAAGCCGGCTTCCTTCGGGGGCATGTTCAGCACGTCGGGCAGGTTGAGGTAGCTGACCAGGTGCGAGCCAATGGCCACTTCCGCCCCCACGTAGGCGAAGATGCCCACCACCCCGAGCACGAGGTGGCGGTGCTGCCAGGCCCGGCCCAGGTCCGTAGCCGTGTAGCCATCGGGTGAGCCGTGCTCGATGAGCGGCAGCTTCAGGCGGCTCAGCAGCAAACTCACCAGCAGCAGCGCCCCGCCAATGCCCAGGTACGGCAGTTGCAGCGCCGCCACGTCGATGGCGTCCGCGGAGGCCGCGTCCAAGTCGGGCAGGCGCGCGAGAATGAGCGAGGCACCCAGCAGCGGAGCCAGGAAGGTGCCCAGCGAGTTGAAAGCCTGCGTAAGCGTGAGCCGGGCCGGGGCCAGCTCGGGCTTGCCCAAAATGGCTACGTAGGGGTTGGCCGCTACTTGCAGCATGGTAATGCCGGAGGCCAGCACGAACAAGGCGCCCAGGAACAACGCGTAGGAGCGGCTGGCGGCGGCGGGGTAGAACAGAAAGCAGCCCAGCGCCGCCACGGCAAAGCCGAGCAGCATGCCGCCCTTGTAACCGATACGCTCCACGAGCTTGCCAGCGGGAATGCTGACGAGAAAGTAGGCCCCGAAGAAGCAGAAGTTGATCAGGTTGGCCTGCGTGTAGCTCAGACTGAAGATGGCCTTCAGAAACGGAATCAGGATGTCGTTGAGGCAAGTGATGAAGCCCCACAGAAAGAAGAGTACCGTCAGCGAAGCCAAGGCCGAGGTGTAGCGCGGCGCGGCGCCCATAGCAGCAGCAGCGGCCGGACGAGTCGTAACGGAAGAAGCAGGTAGAGCCATAGTCAAAACCGAAAAAACGAGGAGGAATAAGGTCCCGGACAGGAATCCTGGACTAGTTCTAATGCCAAGCGCGACGGACGCTGCTACTCACGCGCCTGCTGCAAAGCCACAGCCGTAAGAAGCAAGAATAGGAGCGGCGGCGTTGCAGCGCCGCCGCTCCTGCTAACTCCCTCACTAAGCCATCTTAGAAACCGGGATTCTGCTCTACGTTTGGGTTGTTGTTGATTTCCTGCTGCGGAATTGGGAAGAGCAGATAATTCACATCCCGCCGATTGAGTTTCTCCTGGATTATATCCAGGGCGTCTTTTGGATGGTTCACGCCGGGCACCGCCGCTTCATGGCGGGTGTAGCGCAACAGATCAAACCACCGCTCCCCTTCCAGGGCCAGTTCCAGCCGCCGCTGCCGGTCTATCTCGTTGCGCATGGTGGCCGCGCTGGCCGCTTGTGGGGAGGCGGCAGTAAGCTCCGCTAGCCCAGCCCGCACTCGTACGCGGTTGAGGGGAGCCAATGCTCCAGCCGGACCACTTTGCTCGTTGGCCGCTTCGGCCTGCATCAGATACACGTCGGCCAGCCGGAGCACGTAGGTGTTGTCGGGCGAGTTGAAGCCGTTGGGGTTGCCCGGCCATTTGTAAGTGAACGGGCCGTCGTCGTTGCCGGTGCCGGCTTTCCGGGCCACGTAGCTCACGTGGTCGCGGCCGGCCGGTGTAATGCCCGCAAATGCCCAGCGAAGATCGGTGCGGCGACCTTGTGGGTCGTTGGCCGGGTAAGTGACGGTATCCGCCGCGTTAGGCCCGCCGCCCAGCAGTTCGGCCGTTGGCAGGTTGAATTTTGAAAATGAGAACGTCGCCGGCGGCGTGGGCAGCGCCACATCAGGAAAAATGTTGCCGCCGTCATCGGCCCCTGCAAACTGAATCTCAAACACCGACTCGCTCTTGCTTTCGGCCGGATACAGCAGCTTGGGTCGGGCCGCCAGTGTGTACAGGTTACTGTTCACCACGGCGGCGGCGGCCGTGGCGGCCGCTGCCCAGTTGCGTTGGGTTAGTTGCACACGTGCCAGCAGTCCATTTGCTGACCCTTTAGTAGCTCGGTTGCGGTCAGTAGCAGTGCCGGTCGGTGCCAGGGTCGCAGCCTGGGTCAGGTCGTCCACTATCTGTTGGTACACTTGCTCAGTGGTGGCCTGACTCAGGTTCAGCACGGCGGCGTCGCTCGACTCGGTGGGCTCCAGCCGCAGAGGCACCCTCCCGTACAGGCGCACCAAATTAAAGTAATGCAGCGCCCGCAGAAAGCGGGCTTCGCCCAGAATCTCGTTGCGGCGGGCCTCAGGCATGGCAATGCTGGGTACGTACTTGAGCACGGCATTAGCACGGTTTATACCAATGTAAGCCGCCCGGTACACGCGTAACACCTGGCCCGTGGTAGGCCGCCAGGTCAGCCGTTCCATATCGATGATGTCGCCGTTAACGCTGGTGCAGTTGTCGGATGGCATCTCCCCGACCACAAGTAGGTCAAGGCCGTAGGTACCCTCCACTTGCAGGGCGTCGTAGGCGGCGGCGATGCCGGCTTCGGCGTCGGCGTCGGTCTTAAAGAAATTGGTGGGCGTAACGCTCGCCAGCGGTTCTTTCTCCAGTATGCTGTCGCAGCTCGCCAGCAGCAACATGGCTGCCAGCGCGGGGTAAAGTATTCTTTTCATGGGTGGGAATCGGTTAGAAATTGGCGTTGAGGCCTATCGAGTACGTGCGTGCCTGCGGGTACACGCCCAGGTCGCGGCCGAAGCCGGTGCTGGAGAAAGGGTCGGCGCTCACTTCCGGGTCGTAGCCCGAATAATCGGTCCAGGTTACCAAGTTCTGCCCCGTCACGTAGATGCGCACGTTGCTCAGCGACGCTTTCTGGGTGAATGCCACCGGTAGGGTGTAGCCCAGCGTCAGGTTTTTGAGGCGCACGTAGGAGCCATCTTCAATGAAACGGTCTGAGACCTGGGTGTTGCCGGCGGGGTCGCCGAACACTGCGCGGGGCACGTCGGTGTTGGTATTCGTAGGCGTCCAGCGGTTCAGCACCCGGGTGGTTTGGTTGAGGGCCTGATTCAGGCCTTCGGTGCTGCGGCGGTTTTCGTTGTAGATGTCGTTGCCAAACGAGCCTTGAAAGAACACGCTCAGCTCCAAGCCTTTGAAGGAGAAGGTGTTGGTAACCCCCGCGAAAGCTTTGGGATTGGGATTACCGATGGTGGTCCGGTCAGCGTCGCTAATCCGGCCGTCGCCGTTCAAATCGCGGAAGCGAATGTCGCCGGCGCGAGCGTTGCTGTTCTGGGCCTGGGCTTCGGCATCCGTCTGGAAGAGGCCATCCACCTGAAAGCCGTAGAACGTGCCTAGCGGCAGGCCGGCCCGCACGATGCTGTAGTCGCTGATGATGGCCAGGTTCGCTTCCGCCCCTTGCTCATTGCGGAAGGTGCCAATGTCAATCACCTCACTGCGGTTGATGGTGAAGTTGAGGTTGGTGGTCCAGTTGAAGCCGTTGTCGGCCCCCTGGAAGTTGGTGGTGTTCAGGCCTAACTCAAACCCTTTATTTTCCACCTCACCCAGGTTCTGAATAATAGTCCCAGTTTGGGCACCATTCTGCGGCTGCGAACCGGTGCTCAAGGGCAATGGCACGTCAAACAACAACTCGGTGCTGCGCTTGCGGTACACGTCAGCGGTAAAGGTCAGGCGGTTTTCTAGCAGACCCAGATCCAGGCCCAGATTCACTTGCTTGGTAGTTTCCCAGCTCACGTCTTCGTTGCCGATACGCTCCGGGGCAATACCGCCCGCGATGCTACCCGTGCTTTGGTAACCGAAGCCCGACGCATACGTGGTGAAGCGGGCGTAGTTGCCGATTTCCTGGTTGCCGTTTTCGCCGTAGGAGGCGCGCAGCTTCACGTCTGATACGGCCGGCAGCTGCGGGAAGAAGCTTTCCTTCGACAAGCGCCAGCCCACGCTCACGGCCGGGAAGTAACCGAACCGGTTGTCTTTAGCGAACCGGCTCGACCCGTCAGCGCGCAAGCTCACCGTAGCCAAGTAGCGCCCCCCGTAATCGTAAATAGCGCGCCCGAACACGCTGAACAAGCCCCATTCTTCCTCGAAGCTGCTTAGGCTTCGGTTGGCCGTGCCCGCCGACAAGTACGGGGGCGTATTGGACGGAAAGCCCGTGACGCGGGCGTTGGACGCAAACCGGTTAGACGCCTGCACCGACTGGCCAGCCAGCAGCGTCAGGGTGTGGTTCTCGCCCAGCGAGGGGTTAAAGGTCAGCGTGTTTTCGTTGAGCCAGATGGTTTGCTGCACCGTGCCGGTGCGGGCCGCGCCCAGCGTAGCCGGGTCAGGGGTGGCGGATTGCCGGTTCCCAGGATACTCGCGGGTGATAAACTCGTTTTCAAGCTGGGCCCGGAAGTCGATACCCACCGACGAGCGGAATTGCAGGTTTTTCAGGATGTCCACTTCCCCGAACACGTTCCCAATCACCTGATAGATAATTGCATCGTTGCGGGTTTCAAGCAGGTTGCCTACTGGGTTATCAAAGCTGCTGTTGAACGGGTTTTGGCCGTACGTGCCGTCGGCATTGCGCACGGGCAGGGTCGGAATCTGGGTGATGGTGCCCAATACAGTGCCCCCACTGTTGGAGCCGGTCTCCGAACGCACCGCGCCGTTGTTGTTGGTGCGGCTTAAGTTCAGGGCGGTGCCCACCCGGAAGCGGGTGCCCACTTCCTGGTCAAGATTCAGCTTGACGTTATACCGGTCGAAACCGGAATTGCGGAAGATGCCGTCCTGCTTGAAATAGCCGCCGCTCAGGTAGTAGCGGGTCTTCTCGGTGCCCCCACTAGCGTTGATTTGATAGCTCTGAATGGCCGCCGTGCGGTACACCTCGTCCTGCCAGTCGGTGTTGGCGGGCAGGTTATCGAGGTTGGGGTAAGGAATGGGCCGAACATCGCCTGGCGAAGCGGTAAGATTGAAATTAGCCGTAGCCTCGTTGAAATACTCAGCGAACTGCCGGGCATTAAGTACGTCAATCTTATTACGCAGTTCCTGGCGGCCGTAGTACACATTTATTCCTACCTGCGCCTTGCCAGCTTTACCTCGCTTGGTCGTAATTACTACCACCCCGTTGGAAGCCCGCACGCCGTAGATGGCGGCAGCGGCCCCGTCCTTCAGCACGTCAATACTCTCAATATCGTTAGGGTTGAGCGTATTAAGCGGATTGGGCGCCTGGTTGCCAATACGCAACTCACGGTCGTAGGTCGGCAGCACGGGCACTCCGTCAATCACGTAAAGCGGGCTATTGTTGAGGTTTACCGACGAATTACCTCGGATGCGCACGTTGATGCCTGCACCAGGCGCGCCGCTCGGCGCTGTTACCTGCACGCCGGGCGTCTGGCCTTGCAGGGCCTGGTCGAAACCGGCCACCGTCTGCCGCTCAATTGCTTTGGCACCCACCGACGACACGGCCGTGGTTAGCTCCTGCCGGCTCTGCGTGCCGTAGCCCACTACCACCACCTCGCTCAACGCTTTGGTGTCGGTGGCCAGCCCTACGCTCAATGGAACTGAGGCATTAGTGACGGGGACTTCCTGCGTCACGAAGCCAATGGCACTGAATACGAGCGTGCTGCCTTCCGGCACCGTGAGCGAGAACGAGCCGTCGGCATTGGTGGACACGCCGTTGCTGGAGCCCTTTTGCAGCACCGTCACCCCCGGCAACCCCTCGCCGTTGTCCCGGCCCGTCACCCGGCCCGACACCGTAATGTCGGCTACGGCTTGCGTAGTTGCCGGGCGGCTGGTGTTGCGGCCGTTGGCCGATTTCACCACGTAGTAGTTGTCGCGCAGCTTTTTGTACTTCAGCTCAGCCTGCGGCAGGGCGGCCGCCAATTGTTCTTCCAACGAGCCGCTGGCCGGAGCAGCCACTTGCTTGCCGCTCACGAGGCTGCTTTCGTAGAAGATAGTCACGCCGAAATTAGCTTCCAGCTGACCCAAAAACTCCTTGAGCGACACCGTTGCCGCCGGCGCACTAGCCTCGGCGGTCGTTTGGGTTACGGTGCGGTTGGCAGCCAGCAGCTGCGCGGTAGCGGGTGATTCGGCGGCCTGCAACAGCAGTACGCCCACCGTGGCCGAGGCTGTAGCAGCCAGGCGCCCGCCAAGTCGGGTATGGTTTCGGTTCATAAAGTGGGGGTGTGGGAATTGTTATTCAGAAAGAATCAGCTGGTTGTTCTGGCGTGTCACCTTCAGCTGGAAGGATTCTTCCAGGGCTTGAAGCAGCACGTCCAAGTCCCGAATGGGCACGGTACCCGTGATTTTGCGTTCATTCAATTCCGACGTTGCCACCACCACATCCAACCCGTAGGTGTCGCGCAGGCGAGTCGCCAGTTCAGCAATGCTGGTTTCGTCCAGCACCAGCTTGTCGTCCTTCCAGGCCGCGTAAGAGGGGGCGGCCCGAACGGTTTTGTGCACCAGCGCCTGGGGCCGGGCATCGTGGGTTTCCACTAGCTCGCCGGGCTTCATCACCACGTCGGGCTGGGTTTTATCGGCGAAGTCGATGCGGACTTTGCCGGAGAGCAGCACTACGCGGGCTTCTTCGCGCCGCCGCAGGACCGTGAATTTGGTACCGAGTACTTCCACGTTGAAACCAGCCGTGGTGTGCACCACGAAACGCCGGTGATTGGGCGTGTGCTGCACCGAGAAGTAAGCTTCGCCGTCGAGCCACACTTCGCGCGGCTGGCTGGCGTCGTCGGTGTTCCAGTTGCCGGCGTAACGCAGGCGGGAATTACCATTGAGGGTCACCTCCGAACCATCGGGCAGGCGCACTGTGCGGGTTTGGCCGTAGGGCGAAACGGCAGACTGGTTGATGGCCACGGCGGCCGGGCGAGGCGCCTGCGCCACCAGCCAGCCCCCTGCTACCAAAACGCCCGCAGCGGCCGCCGCTACGGCCCAGCGACGCCACCCTGCCACCACTGCGGGCCTTACGAGAGGGGCATCATCTTCATAAGCATCCAACCCCAGGCGCTGGTGCAAAGACACCAACAACTGGTCGTAATCGGGTTCTTCGGTGGTGGACGCACTTGGTTGAGCTTCGAGGCTTTCCCAGTGCGTGTGCATCCAATGCTGCGCTATCAGTTGGTTGGCGGGCTGCGTTAGCCACTCGCGCACGGCAGCCGTTTCCACGGGCGTGGTAGTGCCCCGCACAAAGCGGTTGAATAAGTTTTGCGTAACTATTGGTAGCATGGGCATCAGGACGCTAGAAAGGCTTCTGAGTGGTAATACACCGAAGTCTGCTGCTACCCTGACTCGTTGAGCTGACTTTTTTAAAGTTTTTTCATAAACCCTGTTTTCAGCGTCGTTTGGGCATAAAAAAACCGCCTATCGCGGGGGCAATTAGGCGGCTTTTCTTTTTCGGTAAGCGAGTACTCACTATTTGCCTCTGGGTTTCATCAAGTCCCTAGTGCCAGCAACAACGGCAGCCAAACCAGCATATCACCGTGCAGCCGGAAGTAGGTGCGCAGGAACTTCAGGGCCTGCGCAATTTGCGTTTCCACGGTCTTGACCGACAAGTTGAGCTCAGTGGCTATTTCAGCATAAGACAGGCCCTGCTGGCGGCTGAGAGTGAAAATATGGCGGCGTTTGGGCGGCAGCTTGTCCAGCGCTGTGAGATAGAGCTGCTCCAGTTCCGTGTATTCCACTTCCTCACTCACCGAAGCCGATTCGGCCGCGGGCAGCAACTGCACAAACTTCTGGTAAGCGCCACTCCGCTGCTGACTACGTAACTGGTTGAGAATAGCGTGATGCGCGGTGGTAAATAAGTAGCCTTTTAAAGGCACATCATCGCGCAAGTCGTAGCGCCTCTCCCATATTTTGAGGAAGCAGTCCTGCACTATTTCCTCTGCTTCCGCTCGTGACTTAAGATACCCGTAAGCGAAGCGGTAGACCCGAGGACCATACTGCCGAAATAAGGCATCAAATGCCTGGGTATCGTCCAGCTTTAGCTGTCGAAGCCAGGTAAGTTCCAAGGAATTGTAGTACTGTTCCAATGGGTGGGGACTATTGGATTGTGCCTAAAGCTATAGGAAATATTTGAAGGCTTAACAAAGACATGACATTAATTTTAGTAAACGTTCCTAGCAATGCGTTATAAAAACCATGATACGCGCTAAAGATGATGAATTTACGCTTTTGTGGTCTTGCCCCTCATTATATAGGTCAATTACTATCCGATGTAATACACCTATTTCAACCAATTATATGTTTGTATTTGATTAAATCAATCATAATATTGCATCATAATCCGTTAAAATCTTCACTCGCTTCCCATTGTTTCTTTGTTAAATCAGCTGCATGCTGTAAGGAGTAGTACGGGATTCTTCAATTCTAACTTTTGCTCTTCAATGTCTTTGGTTCCTTTTGTCAGCCTTCAAACCGGCGAGCTAGCTGGCAATGCCATTTCAACGAGTCAACGCACTCTAGGCGACCTGCGGGGCGTGTTTGCCGATGAGGCTGCCCGGCAGGCTTTGCCCCAAGACCAAGTAGCGTATCGGGTGCAGCTGTACCTGCCCGTAGCGGAAGGCACAGAGGGAGGTCTGTTCTGGGGCAATACGTTCATTGAGCCCGGCTTGGTTGGCGACGAATACTTCATGACCAAGGGGCATTTTCACGCGCAGCGCAACCGGGCCGAGTATTATGTTGGCGTGGTTGGTGAGGGCGCACTCATCCTGATGAGTGAGGACCGGCGCACGTGGGTAGAGGAAATGCGGCCCGGCTCCGTGCACTACATTCCCGGCAATACGGCCCACCGCGTAGCCAACACGGGTTCTTCTACCCTCTCGTTTTTGGCCTGCTGGCCTTCCGATGCCGGCCACGACTACGAAACGATTGCCGAGCAAGGCTTTGGGGCGCGCCTGCGCAACGTGAACGGCCAGCCGCAACTCGTACCCGAATCTTCCACGCCCTCCCACTAATGCGGCATTCCACCTACGATAAATTCCCTTTCGTGCCGGTTTCTCCCGCTGCGGAAGCCTGCCACGTCGGTTGGTCAGACATTGGAGCCACGCTGAAAGCAGCTCTGCCGCCCGCGGCAGCAGGCGCGGCCCAGGTACTGGTGGTGGAATGCTACCCCGGCACCGACGTGGCGCAACTCAAACAGGAGCTGCTGCGGGCATTGGCTCCGGCCCGGCTCATCGACACGCAGGATTTGCTGCTGAGTCCCACCAAAGTCGAGGAGTTCGTGCAGCCCCACCTCACCGACGACCCGGTATTTGGGCGGCTCAATGGTCTCACCCTGGCTGATTTTCTGGACCCAACCAAAGTGCGGGCCGCGCAGGAAACCATAGCATTAGCGGCCGGCCGGCTAGTACTGGTGATAGGAACGGGAGCGGCGCTGGTGGTTTCCGAACCGGCGGTACTGGTGTACGCCGATATGGCCCGCTGGGAAATCCAGATGCGGCAGCGGCGCAACGAAGTAGCCAACCTAGGGGCCGACAACTTCACCGAAAAAGCCAGCCTGAAGTACAAGCGGGCCTATTTCGTGGACTGGCGCGCCGCCGACCGGCTCAAGAAGCAGTTGCTGGCGCGCCTCGATTTTCTGCTCGATACCAACCAGCCCGCCACGCCTAAGCTCATCAGCGGCACCGACCTACGCCAGGGGCTTGCCCAAGCCGCGCGGCAGCCGTTTCGGGTGGTGCCGTTCTTCGACCCGGGCCCCTGGGGCGGCCAGTGGATGCGCGAGGTATGCGACCTGCCCGACGGGCCGCCGAACTACGCCTGGTGTTTCGACTGCGTGCCCGAGGAAAACAGCCTGCTGCTCGGTTTTGGGGAGGAACGGGTGGAAATTCCTAGCCTCAACCTGGTGTTTCAGCACCCGCGGGAACTGCTCGGCGAGGCCGTGCATGGTCGCTTCGGCACCGAGTTTCCCATCCGGTTCGATTTCTTAGATACGATGGGCGGCGGCAACCTTTCCTTGCAGGTGCACCCGCTCACGGAGTACATCCAGGATAAGTTCGGAATGCCCTACACCCAGGACGAGAGCTACTACATGCTCGACGCGGAGCCCGGCGCGGTGGTCTACCTAGGGCTGAAAGAGGATGCCGATTTTCCGGCCCTGCTCCAGGACTTGCAGCGCGCCCAAGACGACCCGGCCGCACCGTTTCCCGATGCGCAGTACATCAACCAGTTTCCGGCCCGCAAGCACGACCATTTCCTAATTCCGGCGGGTACCATTCATTGCTCGGGAGCGGGCGGCATGGTGCTGGAAATTTCCGCTACGCCCTACATTTTCACCTTCAAGCTCTGGGACTGGCAGCGGCTCGGGCTCGATGGCCGACCCCGCCCCATTCATCTTCAGCACGGCGCGGCCAACATTCAGCCCGACCGCCGGACGGCCTGGGTGGAGCAGCACCTGGTAAACCGTTTCGAGCCGGTGACGCAGAGCGAAGGCTGGCGCGAGGAACGCACGGGCCTGCACGAGCGGGAGTTCATTGAAACGCGCCGCCACTGGTTTACGGATGCCGTGCCGCACCACACCCGAGGCGGCGTGCACGTGCTCAACCTGGTAGAAGGTGCGGAAGCCCTGGTCGAGAGCCCCACCAACGCCTTCGCGCCCTTCGTGGTCCACTACGCCGAAACCTTCATCGTTCCGGCGGCAGTGGGTGCCTATACCATCCGTCCCCACGGCCCCGCCGACGGCACCGAATGCGCCACCATGCAGGCCTTTGTCCGCACCGGGTTTTAGTGTTTGGTTTTTGGTTGGTGGTTTTTGGCTACTAGTGCAGCCCCACATTCGTCATCGGCTGCAATGCGGCTTCAGCAGGGTAAATACTTGAAAGTCAATAACCATCACTCCCAACCAAAAACAAAAAACCACCAACCAAAACCCAACCCATGTTTGATCCTGGATTCGATATTCAGTCCACTCCTGACCTAGGCTTTCACTATGGACCGGGTGTGTTTGGGCCCGCGCCGGAATACCGCACCTTGGATGCTATTCGGCCGAGTCTGCGGGACCCGCTGGCCTCCGGGCCGGAGCGCGTGTACGGCATTGCGATGGATGTGGGCAAGCAGCAGCACCGGCCGGAACTGGAGCATCGGATGCTGCTCTACGGGGCCGTGACGTACGCCGCGGGCCAGTTAGGACAGGAGCCGGTACGCAGCCAGGGCCACGTGCACCGCGTCTCGCAACATAGTGGCTGGTCGCCGCCAGAGGTGTATGAAATCTGGGCGGGGCGGGCCGTGGTGTATATGCAGGAGTACGCCGCCGACCAGCCTGGCCGCTGTTTTGCCGTTGCGGCGGGCCCCGGCGACGTGGTGGTGGTGCCTCCTACCTGGGCCCACGCCACTATCTCCGCCGACCCCAACCAGCCTCTCACCTTCGGCGCCTGGTGCGACCGGGAATACGGCTTTGAGTACGATGCGGTGCGCGCCCGCCGGGGCTTGGCTTGGTACCCGCTGCTCACGGAAGATGGGCAGCTACAATGGCACGCCAACCCGCACTATCAATCCAGTGAGCTAGTGGAAAAGCGGCCCCGCGCTTATGCCGAATTCGGCTTGACCGGCGATGCGCCCATTTATACCCTGTTTGAGCGTGATCCGGCGGTGGTGCAATGGGTTTCCAATCCGGCCTTAGTGGAGGAGTTATGGGTTGATTTTGAGCCGTAGATTGTGGGACCCTAGCAACCCGCCATGTTGAGCTAACGGCTACCCGATTCCCATTCGGCCCACAGCGCAACTGGCTTCACCTTCCCTCCTTCTTATGAGCGACTCCCCCCTTATTGCCTCCGAAAACTCTGCTGAGCAACGGGCTCAGCTTATCCTCGAAACCCTGCTGCACGCTGGCTCCGTGTCGGTTGAGGACTTAGTAGCACGCTTCCAAGTGTCGCCGGCCACTGTGCGCCGCGACCTTATTGAGCTGGAGCAGCGCGGCCGTCTGCGCCGCACGCACGGCGGGGCCAAATCGGTGGAACCACTGCTCTACGAGCCCTTCCGGCACGATTCCTCGTTTCAGGAGCAGATTGACCGGTTTACGGCCGAGAAGCGCCGCATTGGCCTAGCAGCGGCGGCCCTCATCCGCGACGGCGAAACGGTTTCGCTCACGGCCGGCACTACCACCACCCAAGTAACGCGCAGTTTGCGGCCCCGCAGCAACGTGACCGTGGTTACGAACACCGTGAACGTGGCCATGGAGCTAAGCCAGCGCGACGACGTGCAAGTGGTGGTAACGGGTGGTTTTCTGCGGGGCGGCTGGTTTTCGCTGGTTGGGCCGGTGGCCGGGCACACGCTCAGCCAGCTGTTCGTGGACAAGGTCTTCATCGGCGTCAATGGTATTGATGCCCAGAAGGGCCTCACTGCTTTTCACCCGGAAGAAGCCGCCGTGAACCGGCTCATGATTCAGCAAGCCAAACAGAAAATAGTGGTAGCCGACCACAGCAAGCTAGGCCAAGTAGTC
This sequence comes from Hymenobacter sp. M1-2, assembly GCF_057808495.1. Classification (NCBI taxonomy): domain Bacteria; kingdom Pseudomonadati; phylum Bacteroidota; class Cytophagia; order Cytophagales; family Hymenobacteraceae; genus Hymenobacter; species Hymenobacter sp. M1-2. The sequence goes on along the minus strand of NZ_JBTYZO010000038.1, from coordinate 20,757 downwards.
ACCTCTCTCATCTGCCCTACCACCGACGTGGACCTGCTGCTCACCGACACCGGCGCCACCGACGAGCAGATTGCGCCTTTTCTGGCGCTCGGCATCAAAGTACAGCGCGTGTAAACTCCGCCAAAACGGCCTCACCCAAGTTTCCTGCTTTTTCAGGAAGCTGACTCGCACCTCAAACCCAATCCCACCGATATGAAACCCTACTACGCCCTGGGCGGCATGACCCGCGACGTAGGCGGCGCGGCCGCCACTTTGCCGGCCGCCGGCCAACCCGGCTACGTCTACCTTATTTCGGCGGTGGCGGCGCTGGGCGGGTTGCTGTTCGGCTTCGATACGGCCATCATCAACGGGGCGCTGGTTTTTTTGAAAAAGGACTTCGGGCTGAGCGATGGACAAACGGAATGGGCGGCCAGCAGCATTTTGTTTGGGGCCGTGGCCGGAGCCGCCGTAGCCGGTGCCCTCACCGACCGATACGGGCGCAAGAAAGTGCTGTTCTGGGCGGCGGCGCTGTTTATGGTTTCGGCCGTGGGGGCCGCCCTGCCGGTCTCGCTGGGGCAGTTTGTGGTGGCGCGCGTGATAGGGGGCTTGGCTATTGGGGTGGCGTCCATGCTCTCGCCGCTCTACATTGCGGAAGTAGCGCCGGCGCGCATTCGGGGCCGGCTCGTCACGCTCAATCAGCTGGCCATCGTGTCGGGTATTTTGCTGGCTTACCTCGTGAGCTACGGGCTGGCCGATCTGGGCCTGGTGGCGTGGCGCTGGATGTTCGCGTCGGCGGCGGTGCCTTCCTTGCTGTTTCTGCTGGCCTTGCTGCTGGTGCCGGAAAGCCCCCGCTGGCTGATGGGGCGCGGGCAGCACGCTACGGCCTTGGCCACGCTCACTAAGCTTTCTGGCCCGCAAGCTGCCGCCCTCGAAGCCGCCGACATCGAGCAAGGGCTGGCGGCGGAGCGCGGGGCCGAGGCCAGCTTGAGCCAGCCCCGGCTGCGCCGGCCTTTGGCTATTGCGGTGGTCCTGGCGGTACTCCAGCAGATTACGGGCATCAACACCATTCTCTACTACGGCTCCATCATCTTCACCGAATACAGCAACCAAACGGCCGCTTCCGCCATCGGGGCCAATGCTATTATCGGGCTTATCAACTTGCTGGGCACGGTGGTGGCGCTGTTCATCATCGACAAAGTAGGCCGCAAGCCGCTCTTGCTGCTAGCCTCGAGCGGCATGTTTCTGACCTTGAGTCTGCTGAGCGTAGCGCTGCACCAGCACGCCACTGGTCCCTTGATCCTGGGCCTCATTCTGGGCTACGTGGCCTGCTTTGCGGTGGGCCTCGGGCCGGGCGTGTGGGTCGTGATTTCGGAGATTTTCCCCAACGGCGTGCGGGGCCGGGCGGTGTCGTTGGCCACGGTGGCACTCTGGGCGGCGTGCACGCTCATCACCTTTACGTTTTTATCCCTGGTGAATGCCTTGGGCGTGGCTGGTGCCTTTGGCATTTACGCCGCGCTGTCGTTGCTGACGGCCGTATTTGTGTGGCGGGCAGTGCCGGAGACCAAGGGCCGCACGCTGGAACAGATTGAGCAAGGCTGGCAGCGGTAGTGAGAAGTGAGAGGTGAGGACGTGGAGCCGTTTTGGGTTGGGATACAAGCTGGCGGGAGCAAAAGAAGGGCACATTAGTAGCTTGCCGCGTGAATTTCAGTGCTCGTTCCTTAGCTTAGGCTTGGCAACTCTGCCTCCTTCACGCTTCAGCTGCTCAACTATGGCGCACTATCCCTACTCAAAAAACTCTTTTCCGGTGGCTCCGGACCGGACTCGCAACGCTGCCCGCGGAAGACGCTCGTGGCTGGCGCTTTGGGCGCTGGCGTGGCTGGTCCCGCTCGCGGTGGCCGCCCAAACCACCATTACCATTCCCGCCGACAACAGTGGCGGCGCCCCCGACCCGGGCCAGGGCATCGTGCCGTTCAGCACTATCTTCCGCTATGTCTGGTCGTCGGGCATTTACACTGGCGCCGAGGTGGGCCGCGGGGGCTTCATCACTGAAATCCGGTATTACGTCGAGTCGGTCAATAATCCGCAGCCGGCGCCGGTGAAGCTTTACCTCAAGCAGCGCGCTTCGGCCAGCTTCCCGCAGGTGGTGAGGCCCGACGACGAGCGCAGCGGGGCCACGCTCGTCTACGACCGCACGCTGCCCGGCAGCGCCTTCGTGGCCGGGCAGTGGGTGAGTTTGCCGCTCGACGTGCCATTCAACTACGACCCGGCCAGCAACTTGCAGGTGTACATCGAGACCACCTCAGCCGCAGCCACTGAAATGGCTACCAACCAGAAGCAGTTCCGTTACTCTTCGGCCGGCTCCAACTCGGCTGTTAAGTTTCAGGGCACGTTCGTGCCTACGGGGGGTATTTCCAACGGCAACAGGCCCAACGTGCAGCTGGTTTTCGGCACCACTGCCGCCTGCACCAGTCCGCCCGCAGCGGGCACGGCCGTAGCCAGCGCGCCGGGCGGCTTCTGCACCGGCGGCACGCCGCTCACTATCAGCCTGACCGGCGCCGCCACCGGCGCTGGCCTGAGCTACCAGTGGCAGCAGTCGGCCGACGGCACCACCTACACCGACATGGCCGGAGCCACGAGCTTTGCTTACGCGGCTACCGTCAGTTCCCGCACCTGGTTTCGGGCCCGGCTTACGTGCGGCGGTCAGTCGGCTACCTCGGCGCCTGTGCAAGTGAGCGAAATTCAACCCACCTACGCCACGCTGCCCGTGGCCGAAAGCTTCGAGAATACCTGGCTCAGCAGCTGCGGCACCCGCGACGCGGCCGGCCCCAGCTGGCGGACGCGCCCCGTAGAAGGCAACCCCGCGTGGCGCCGCAACGAGGATGGCGCGGCGGCGGGCTGGCTGTTTCCGGGGAGCAGCACCTACGCGCCGGCCAGCAGCCAGGGCGCGTACTCGGCCCGGTTTCACTCTTCCACCCGGTCCATCCCCGAAGAGCCGGCCCAGGGCAGCCTCGACTTATTCGTGAACCTAAGCGCGGCCGGCAGCAAAACGCTCACCTTCGACTACATCAACTCAAGCGGCGGCGACAAGCTCGAAGTACTGCTGAGCACCAATGGCGGCGCTACCTTCGGGGCACCGCTGCTGGCCCTGGCTACCACCACCGGCTTCGCCCCGCAAACGCTGGTGCTGCCCGCCACTTCCGCCACGAGCGTGATTCGCTTCCAGGGCGTGTACGACCCGAACGGCGGCAACCCCAGCGACCTGGGCATCGACAATGTGCGGGTAGCGGCCACTACGCCGCTGACCACCCGCGCCGCCTGGGGAGCCGGCGAGCTGCGCGTGTTTCCCAACCCGGCGCAACGGTATTTTACGCTGGACCTGCCCGCCACCAACGCCCCGGTGGCTCGGCTGCTGCTGCTCAACGCCCTGGGGCAGTCGGTATACTCCCGCTCCCTGGTGCTGCGGGCAGCCGGCACGCAAGCCCAAGTAGACGTAGCCGGCTTGCCCGTGGGCATCTATACGCTGCTCGTGCAAACCAGCCAGCACACGGCTAGCCTGCGCGTGGCGGTCCGTTAGTCTCTTCCTCACGGACAGCGCGAAGGCGCGCCCGCAATTGACGCCACGCAACCCGCTTTAAGCGCAAGCACGCGCCACAAGCACGCGCGTTGCCAACCAAATACTCCACTTAGAGCTGCCGTTGCCGACGGTGGTCCTGGGTGGAGTTTTTCTGTTGGAAAAACCAGTATCCAGGGAAGAGAAAAGCACCAGAAGGCAGCAGATGTCAAACTGCACTGAATTTGACTTATCAAATAACATATATTTCACACCCCGATATTTCGCTAAAACTCAATATGAGTAATGTGTTAAAATTATGCCTTTTTCAGCCTCCTTTAGGCTAATTGAATTAAAAAAATTAAGTTAGCATCTCAACTGTGCTGCCTTCCGCTGAAATTTAAATTTTTCCCTTTCATTAGTCTACTCCTGCCCTGCTTGCGGCCGGCACCGCTCGCTACACCCACCACTGCTTCCATGGCAACCAACGGCCGCCACATGGCCACCCGTAACGGCGTTGCGCCGGCCTCGCATCAGGTAAGCGGGTGTCGCTCATTTCCCTTCGTTTCACTTCCAGCTTTTTACTTATGCCCTTTTTACGCTTGATGCGAGCCACGCTCTTGCTTTTGAGTTTGGCCGCCGCGGGGCCGCTTGCCGCTCAGGACCATGCCTACCCGACTGGGGCCAACGTGGTGAACGTGAAGGCCGCGCCCTATAACGCCGCAGGCGACGGCGTGGCCGACGACACCAACGCCCTGCAACAAGCCATTACCGACTACGTGGACACGGGCCGCATCATTTACCTGCCCAACGGAACGTACCGCATCACGCGGCGCTTGCTGTGGCCGTACTCGCCGCGCAGCAACCAAAGCCCGCGCTTCCTGATGATACACGGCCAAAGCCAGACCGGCACCGTCATCAAGCTGCAAAACAACTGCCCTGGCTTCCAGGATGCCAACGCGCCGCAAGCCATGATGCGCACCACGTCCGGCGCCACGCTGGAGCAGGCGTTTCGCAACTCGGTGCGCGACATCACCTTCGATACCGGCACGGGCAACCCCGGCGCCATTGGCTTGCAGCTCTTCGCTTCCAACCAGGGCATTGCCGAGCGCGTGCGCATCATCTCCGGCGATGGGCAGGGGCCTATTGGGCTGGATTTGAGCTTCGACGGCGGCAACGGGCCGCTCATGTTCCGCGATATCTACGTGCGCGGCTTCGACAAAGGCATCCGCTGCCAGTATGGCTACGGCATGGTGATGGAAAACGTCACGGTCGAAAACCAGCGCGTGTACGGCTTGGAGAGCGATGGCGGGCGCACCACGCTGCGCCACTTCCGCAGCAACAACACGGTGCCGGCCATCCGCACCCGTGAGGGCGGCGGCAGCCTCAACAATATCGTACTGCTCGACTCGCAGCTCGACGGCACGGGCGCGGCCAGCACCAAGGCCGCTATCGAGGAAGCGGGTTTCCGCACCTACCTCTACGCCCGCAACGTAACGACGAGCGGCTACGCCCAGGCCATCGTGTACCAGGGGGCGCCGGCCAGCTGCCCCAACGTGCCCAACGGCCTGGTTAGCGAGTACAATTCGTACTGCTACTACAACAAACTGTCGGCCTCGCCCGACCGCTCGCTGGGCCTGCCCATCAAAGATATCCCGGAAGTGCCCTGGGGCAACCCGGCCACCGACTGGGCCAACGTGGTGGACTACGGCGCCGACCCCACCGGCGCCACCGACGCTACGGCGGCCGTGCAAGCCGCCATCAACTCCGGCAAAACCACCGTGTACTTCCCCAACGGCCGCCGCTTCCGCCTCACCGGCACCGTGGAAATAAAGGGTCCCGTGCGCCACGTGCTCGGCAACGAATGCAACCTGCTGGGGTCGGGCGGCTTCAAGCTGGTCAACAGCGGCACCACCGACGCGCCGGTGGTGGTGCTGGAGCAATTTTTCGAGGAGTTCAACAACAGCGTGCGCCTCGAACAAGCGTCCACCCGCACGCTGGTCGTGAACTCGGTGCTGGGGCTGCGCTACGACCTCAACAACAGCGGCGACGTGTTCGTGAACGACATTACCACGCAGTTTTTCCGGCCCAATACGGCCGGGGGCAGCATCTGGGCGCGCCAGTTCAACATTGAGTACACCACCGTGGAAAACAAAGGCGCCAAGCTGTGGATCATGGGCATGAAAACGGAGGCCGAAAGCACGTGGCTTAATACCACGCTGGGCGGCTCCACCGAGCTGCTCGGCTCCCTGATCTACTCCTCCGGGGGCAAGCCCACAGTACCCATGTTCATCAACAACGAGTCGAACGTGAGCCTGATATCGGTGGCAGAGCTGAACTTTAGCGGCAATTTCTACGATGTGTGGGTGCGCGAAACCCGCGGCGGCACCACGCGCAACATCGGGCGGGGCGACGTCTACAGCGGCGGCCGGGACCTGCTTTCTTACAGCGGCTTTATTCCCGTGACGCCTCCCCCCGCGGCCCCGCTGGCCGACGGCCTGTACACGCTCACGCCGGAGTGCGCCCCCGCCACCCGCCTCGACCTGGCCGGCAGCCTGGCCACGCCCGGCACCAACGTGCAGTTGGGCGCCGACAACCCCACCAGCAACTCCCAGAAGTGGACGGTGCGCCGCCAGCCCGACGGGCGCTACCGCCTCAGCTCGGCGCTGGATACCACGAAAGTAGTGGACATGGCTGGCGCGGGCACCGCGCCGGCCACCAACGTGCAGCTCTTTGGCTGGCTCGACAACCCGGCGCAGCGCTGGACCCTGACGCCACTGGCTGGCACGCCCTACTTCACCCTCACGCCTCAGTGCGCGCCGGCCTTGCGCCTGGATGTGGACGGGGCGGGCACGGCCCCCGGTACCAACGTGCAGGCGTGGACCGACAATGGCAATGCCGCGCAGCACTGGCGCTTCACTCCCACTACCCGGTCTGCCGTGGTGGCCGGCACCCGCAGCGCTGTCACTACCCTGCTCACGCTACATCCCAACCCCGCTCAGGACGCCGTAACGCTGCGCGCCGAAGTGCCACTGGCCTACGCGGTCCTCTACAACGCCCTGGGCCAGGTATGCCGCACGCTCCGGGCGCCGGGCCGCGCTACTACGCTAACGCTGCCGGTGGTTGGGCTGCCGGCGGGCCTGTACTCCGTGCAGGCTACCACCACCGATGGGCAACTCGTGCGCCGCCCACTGCTGGTCCGCTAACAACTCTTCTTTTGCTAAGCTCTCCCCCTGCGGCGCCAACCAAGCATTCCGGCACTCCCTCCTCAACCTGACCCTGTATACCGGCTCCAGCAACCCTGCGGCCATACGCCTCGACTACATTGCCAGTAACCGTGGCGCCGTCTAGGACGTGCCGGTGCACTCGGGTGGCGGGGCCGGATACACTACTTGCAAAATTTGATTTATCAAACATTTTTCGGTTTCCAGCAAAGGCAGCTTAGCGAAATTTGATATGGACAAAGTGTTGATAATTATGCCTTTTCAAGCTGGAATTGGGCTGTATAAATCAAAAAGCAAGTTCGTTTCCCCACCATACAACCACCCTATGCGAATTAAACTTTTCCTCTCCGTCAGTCTGCTCCTCACCTGCCTACTACAGTCGCCGCTGGCAAGGGCGGCCACCTATTACGTAACAACAACCGGCACTGACAACGCCGCCCGTGACGGCCTCTCGGCGGCCACTGCCTGGCGCTCTTTGGAGTACGCCTGCGACCGGGTGGCCGCTGGTACGCACGTCATTTCCGTTGGGGCGGGCACGTTTACGGCCACGCGCACCAGCTATCCGAAAGCCGGTGTTACGGTGCGCGGCCAGGGCATCGCGCAAACTACGCTACAGGCCTCGGCCACGTGGACCCTCACCGGCACGTTGCAGGCCCAGGCCGCCAGCAACTACCTCATCGCCATCAACGACCTCGACAACATCACCATCGAGCAGCTGACGCTGATTTCGGCCAGCGCTACGGCCCGCATCCACGGCGGTATTTGGAACAAGTACTCGGCCAATATCAAGGTCAACAACTGCAAGTTTGAGGAGTTCTCCTGGACGGGCGCCTTCTTTCGGGAGGTGAGCGGGCTGGACCTGCACCACTGCCAGTTTCTCAATGCCAGCCAGGTGTTCGAGGGCTACCACAACGGCCACCTGCAAACCCGTTACTTGGAGCATTCCAGCATCCACGACAATGTGCTGCGGGGCACTTACGGCCCCGGCTACGGCTACAAAGCCAGCGGCCACGAAGATGTGAAGTTCTACCGCAACACGGTTGAGGTGGAGAGCGAGTTTGCCCTGGAATCGGCCCATGAGCACGAGTTTGGCTTCGAGGTATATGAGAACACCATGAATCGGTGCATCTCCATTCCGAAAACCGACGGCGGGGCCGACCCCAATAGCCGTGGCTTCACCTACGCTATTTGGATTCATCACAATGATCTGGCGGACAGCTACACGGTGGAGGGACCGCGCAACTATCTAATCATTAGCCATAACAACATCCACATCACCCAAACCGGCGGCCGGGTATACACTCAGCACGGCGGCAACACCACGGGTCCAATTCAGATTCACCACAACGTGGTACGCAACCTGGACCGGGCTTTCGTGTGGAAAAACGAAGGCATTCTGGAAAACCTGTTCGTATACAACAATACCGTGTACTGCGCCAACGCGGGCAACCGGGCCGGGGCCATTTTCGAGCTGGGTGCCGTTGGGGCAAGCCACGGGGTGCGCAACTGGGTGTTCAAGAACAACGTGGTAGTGGCCCCGGCCTCGCAGCCCCGCCAGCTGTACTACGACCAACCGCAGATCGGCAACGTGACGGTCACGCACAACCTGTTCGTGAACGTGAACCGCGTACCGACGGGCAACCTCACGGGCGTTGAGCCCGGCTTCCTACTCAGTGGCGCGGCTCCTTTCCCGTACTACGCGCCGGCCAACGCCAGCAGCGCCGTCGTGAATGCGGGTACGAACGTGGGCTTTCCTTTTCTGGGCAGTGCCCCCGATATTGGGGCGTATGAGTTTGAGCCGACCACGACGCCCTTGGGTACGGCCGGTGGCAGCCAAGCAACGGAGCAAGGCCTGATCCTCTACCCCAACCCAGCCCACGACGCCGTGACCCTGCGCGCCGACACTCCGCTGGCGCAAGTAGTGGTGCGCAATACGCTCGGCCAAGCGTGCCGCACCGCTCGTGGCACGGGCCGTACCGCCGAGCTGACGCTATCGGTACTGGAGCTGCCAGCGGGCCTTTACACGGTGCTAGCCACCACGGCCAACGGCCAGTTGCTCAGTACTAAACTGCTGGTTCGATAAACCTACTGCTGCGCGGCGGGGTTAACGGTGCCCTACTCGCGCCGGACTTAAGGCTTTTGCCGCCGACCAGCTCACTTCATGGGCACGGCAGCCGCACTTCTTCAGCCTATTCTCCTTTTCAACCTTATTCATTCCTCGCATGAAGCCCGTACGCTTACTTTTTGCTCTTGTCTGCTCAACGGCTGTGCTAACTAGCCAGGCGCAGGACCGGCCCTTACCCGCCGATGGCCGCATGATCAACGTGAAGGCGGCCCCCTACAACGCGGCCGGCAACGGTACTACCGACGATACGCAGGCCATTCAGGCCGCCATTGCGGCTGGCCTCGAAAGTGGTAACCGTTACGGCGCCCCGCGCTTCGTGTACTTCCCCCGGGGCACCTATCGCGTGAGCAATACCTTGTTGAGCCGGATCGGGACGGGTGGTTTCTCCGACGGCTGGCGCGCGGGCATGATGCTGGTGGGAGAAAGTGAAACCGGCACCATCATCAAGCTCGCTGATAACGCGCCCGGCTACAACGACCCGGGCGCCCCGAAGGCCGTTATCAAAACTGGCTCCGAAGATCCCCAACCCAGCGGCGGCGGCAACCAAGCCTTTCGGCACTCCATCCTCAACCTGACCGTGCATACCGGCTCCGGCAACCCTGGGGCTATGGGGCTTGACTACCTGGCCAGCAACCGCGGGGCCATCGAGCACGTGACGGTGCGCTCGGGCGACGGGGCCGGGGTGGCGGGCATTGCCATGATTCGGGATTGGCCGGGGCCGTCCATCGTCAAGAACGTGCATGTGGAAGGCTTCGATTATGGCGTTCAGGTAGGCGTGTATGATTACGGCGTCACGTTTGAATACCTCTACTTGCAGGGCCAGCGGCGGGCCGGGGTGCGGAACGCCGACAACGTGCTGCACATCCGCAAGCTTTTCAGCCAGAACACGGTGCCGGCCATTGAAGCAGCGGGCGGTGAAGGCCAGATTGTGTTGCTCGACGCCGAACTGCGCGGCGGAGCGGCCGGCCAGGCGGCCATCGTCAACAATGGCTACTTATTGGCCCGCAACGTGAGCAGCACCGGCTACGGCAAGCTTATCGACAACAACAACGGCACCCGCGTGGACGTGACGGCCAGCACCGTAGCCGAATTCTCGTCGCACGTAGTCAAGAGCCTGTTTTCGGGTCCCGATACCTCTCTTAACCTGCCCATTGAGGAAACGCCCGAGTACGACAACGCCGACCTGAGCCAGTGGGCCAACGTGGCCACCTACGGCGCCAGCACCGACAACAATACCAACAACGATGCCACCGGCATTCAGGCGGCCATCGACGCCGGCAAGCCCGTGGTGTACCTGCCGGGCGGCGATTATCACCTGTCGGCACCTCTTATTGTCCGGGGCAATGTGCGCCGCATTACGGGCCTTAGTGCCCAGCTTCTGCGCAAGGCTGACTTCCCGGCGGGCCAGCCGCTCGTGCGCTTCGAGAATGGCGGCCCGACCAACGTGGTGCTGGAACACATGCGGCTGGAAGGTATGGTTGAGCACGCGGCCAGCCGCGCCCTCGTACTACGCCACCTCGACCACGAAGGCTACCGCACTACGGCCGGCAACACGGGCAAGCTGTTCGTAGAGGACGTTATTGGCAAGCCCTATCTTATCAACGGGCCGCAAAAGGTGTGGGCGCGGCAGCTCAACTCCGAGTTCGGCAACGACCCGCTCATTGAGAACAACGGCGGCACGTTGTGGATTTTAGGCTTCAAAACCGAAGGCGAAATGACGACCATCAAAACCGTGGGGGGCAGCACGGAGCTGCTAGGCGCCCTGATATATCCTCTAAACCAGAACGTCACGCAACCAGCCTTCATCAACGACAACGGCCGCGTGTCGTTGAGTTTCACCAAAGCTGGACCCAATTACTACCCGGTATACGTGCGGGAGCGGCGGGGTACGGAATGGCGGGAGTTCACTATTGCTAATCTCGGCGCCCGAAGCTTGCCTCTGTTTACGGGTTATGCCACTGCTACTGGCCCCTTGACCACTTCAACCAAACCAGCTGCCGCGCCAGCCGAGCTTTATCCCAACCCAGTACACGATCTACTGACCGTGGAAGGCCTGCCTACCGCGTCGGCGCCCGTGCCTGTACTGGTGACTGACCTGCTAGGGCGAGCGGTACTACGCGGCCACCTCAACGCCAAGCACCAACTCGATGTGAAAGCTCTGCCGCCGGGTGCTTTCCTGCTCACCATTGGCGAAGGTTCTAAACGAGTGGTGCGGCATGTGGTGAAACAGTAACTTGGGAGGCGCTGAACGACTGGTTGTTTGGTTGTTCTGTTCCTATCCTCCACCTGTTTCCCTGTGCTATGCTGCATCGTCGTACTTTTTTAAGAAACGCCAGTGCGGCCGGACTCACGGCCGCGCTGGCACCTTTGGCCGCTTGCTCATCGGCGCCCTCCGAAACAGCCAACTCGGCTGCGGCGGGGGGCGCCGCTGCTTTTTCGGTATCGAAAGAGCTGGCCCAGCGCATGTACGACAAGGCCCTGAGCATTGCTAAAACCAAGATTCGGGGCGGTGAGCAGGAGCCGTTTTTCAAGCAGCCCTACCTGGACGAAGCTTTTTCCAACAACATCTTCTACTGGGACACCTGCTTCATGACGTGCTACGCCAAGTACCACCAGCAGGAATTACCCATCGCGCAGGCCCTCGACAACTTCTACCGGGTGCAGGACGCGGATGGCTACATCGGCCGCGAGTATCTCGAAAACGGTAAGCCGATGTGGGAGAAGCACCATCCGGTGAGCATCAATCCGCCGCTGCTGGCTTTTGGCGAGCTGGAGCTGCACAGCCAAAACCCCGACGTAGTCCGCCTGCGCCGGGTGTACCCCCACCTCAAGCGCCACTTCGAGTTCCTGCAAGCCACCTACCGCGGCGACGACGGCCTTTACTTCGGCGATACGCTGGGCATGGGCATGGACAACATTCCGCGCCACCCACCCGGCTGGAAAGACGACGGCAAGGGCCTCACCTTCACCAACCTGTACCCCAAAATCATCAACTACGTCGATGAACGGTCGCGCTGGAACGTGCAGGGCCGGCTGGTGGATTTTTCGGCCCAGATGGCGCTGTTTGCCCGGAACCTCCAGCAGATAGCCCGGCTAGCCGGCCAGGCCGCCGATGTGCCAGCCTACGAGAAGGAGCACGCGGCCCTCAAAGCGGCCCTCAACCAACACTGCTGGAGCGAGGCCGACGGTTTTTACTTCGACCTGGGCTACGGCCAGCCCATCCGGCGCTTCCACGTGGGCATGTACTGGGCCCTGCTAGCCGATTGCGTGCCCGCCAAGCGGCTCGACCGTTTCCTGGCCCACCTCACCGACCCCAAGAAATTCGGCCGCCCCGTGCCGGTGCCCGCCCTGGCCGCCGACGAGCCCGAATACAAACCCTACGGCGACTACTGGCTCGGCGGCGTGTGGGCGCCCACCAACTACATGGTGCTGCGCGGCTTGCGGCACGTGGGCAAAACGGAGCTGGCGCAGCAGCTGGCCCAACGCTACTACGGCGCCGTGGCGGAGGTATTCCAACATACCGGCACCTTCTGGGAAAACTACGCCCCCGAGTTTTCGAGCTACGGCAACATTGCAAAGCCCGATTTCTGCGGCTGGACGGCCATCGTGCCCATTACTATCTGGCGGGAATTTATTCAAGCCAAGAGCTGAGTGGTGGAGACCTTAGACCTGAGAAGTTAGAGCTTAGAGAGCTTCCGAATTCTTGTCCATACCGCTGCACAGCCCAGGGTTTAAACTCTGGGCTGGAAGGCAATGACACGCACAGTCGATACACCTGCTGTAGTGCCTCGGGGTAATTCCTGGCCTACACATTCGCCGCATACCCTCCCTCAACACCTCCGTTGCTATGCGTAAACGCTACTTGCTGCTTCAGTCCTTCGTGCCAGCGCTGCTGCTGGCCGCCACTGCCCTGCCCGGCTGCCAGTCGCCGGCGGCGAAACCGTTACTGGCCACGCCCTGGGTGTCGCGGGTGAATGACACCAACACCGGCATGGCGCAGGCTTTGGAGCAGCAGCCGGCCGTGCCATTTGCCTCGGGTGTGCCCGATACGGCCCGGTATAGCATTCGGCTCCAACCCGATTCGCTGTTTCAGGAAATGGACGGCTTCGGCGCCTCTTTCACCGAAGCCTCGGCCTACCTGCTGGAAAGCAAGCTCACTCCCGCCGCCCGCGATACGGTGCTGCAGCGGCTGTTCGGCAAGCGCAGCGGCATTGGTTTGAGCATGTTGCGCCAGCCCATCGGGGCCTGCGACCATGTGCTGGCGCCGTACACGTACGATGATGCTACCTTCCTGGACACCACGCTCAGCCGCTTCGATATCGGCCCCGACAAGCGCTACGTTATTCCGGTGCTCCAACGGGCGCTGACCGTAATGCCCGGCCGCATCAAGGTGACCTGCGCCACTTGGAGCCCGCCGGCTTGGATGAAAACCAACAACGCCATCGTGGGAAAGGCCAAGGGCATCGAGGGCCATTTGCGGCCGGATTGCTACCGGGCCTACGCCAAGTATCTGGTTCGTTTTATGGATGCGTATGCTCAGGCGGGCATTCCGATCTACGCCACCAGCATGCAAAACGAGCCCGACCACGCCAGCGACATCTGGCCCGCGCTGAAAATGACGGCCGACGAGCAGCGCCTGCTCATCAGCCAGCATCTGGGGCCCTTGCTGCGCGGCAAAAACACCAAAATCTGGTGCTGGGACCACAATTTCAACACGCCAGGTGCGCCCAATGGCAAGTTTGCCCGCGCGGTTCTTTCCGATTCCGTGGCGGCCCGCTACGTTGCCGGCTCAGCCTGGCACTGGTACAGCGACGGATTTCCGGAGGTGCTGCTGGCCATCAACCGCGAGTTTCCCAATAAAGAAATTCATTTCACGGAAGGTAGCGGCGGCGAGTGGAACCCGATGAAAAGATGGCGCGACGGCTTCCTGGAGGAGATGCGCTACCTGATCAACCTGCCGCGCACGAACTGCCGCTCGGTGGTGCTCTGGAACATCGCCCTCGACGAAAACAACGGACCCGACTATTACTACCGCGCCGCTGGCAGCCAATCGACCTGCCGGGGCCTGCTCACGGTAAACCAGAAAACCGGCGCTGTAGGCTACAACACCGATTACTACGCCCTGGGCCACCTCAGCAAGTTTGTTGATCCGGGGGCCCGCCGCCTGGCTTCCAACCAGTGGGTCGGCCGCCTCGAAAACGTGGCCTTCCGCAACCCCGACGGCAGTTTGGTAATGGTGATTTGCAACCGCGAGAAGACGCCTAAAACCTTTACTATCCGTTATCAGGACCAAATTCTCAGCTACTGCATTACCGGCGAAACCGCCCTCACGCTGACTTGGGCCGGCCAGAAAGCCGCGCGGCCAGCCGTGGCGCAGGTTCGCTAAGCGACCTCAGCTGCTTACGTAATCGTCGTGATACCCCATTAAATGAAGTATTTACTTCCTAATAAGCATTATTATTGATTACTTAGAGTCTAAATACGCATGCTAAAGCCTAATGTGAAGGCGCAGCAACAAGCTTGCGCTAGTGTTTGGCGGCAGTAATTTCTTCGCTCTCTATGGCTTTACTTCCACCCGCGCATTGGCACAGTAAGTTCGGCTTGCTGATTGGTCTGCTGATAAGTCTAGTATCGTCGGCTAGCGCCACGGACTACTTCGTTAGTGCCCAAGGCAACGACAGCAACTCTGGCACCAGCCCCGGCCAAGCCTGGAAAACGCTGGCCCGCGCCAACCAACTCATGTGCAAGCCCGGCGACCGGCTGCAACTACGGGGTGGCGACACCTTCACGGGCAATTTGGTGTTCGATGCCAACGACGCAGGTACCGCTGCGCAACCCGTGGTAGTAACTTCTTACGACCGCGGTACGGCCACCATTGCGGCCGGCCTTGGCACGGCGTTGCTGGTGCACAATGCGGGCGGCTTCGTAGTGCGCAACTTGGAGATGCAGGGCCAGGAGCGCCACCAAAACAAGGGCTACGGGGTGGAATTCCGCAACGACTTGCCCGCCGCTGCCAAGTTGCGCAACATCACCATCGACAATGTGCGGGCCCACGGCTTCGGCGTTGATGGCATTTTCGTGCACGGCGCGCCGGCCGACAAGTCGCTTAGTGGCTACGAAGACGTGCGCATCACCAATTGCCGCACCTTCGACAACCTCTACACCGGCCTGCACCTAGAGGCCAGCTACGTACTCAACGCCACCACCTATGCCCACCGCCGCGTGTACGTCGCCGACTGCGTGGCCTACGACAACTCCGGCGACCCTACTTTCCTGGAAAACCACTCTGGCAGCGGCATTTTCCTGGGCTTCGTCGATAGTGCGGTGGTGGAACGCTGCCGCGCCTACAACAACGGTTTCGACTGCCACGCCCAGCAAGGCGGGCCCATTGGTATCTGGGCCTTCGCCGCCAATCGGGTGCTGATGCAGTACAACGAATCGGACCACAACCGTACCGGTACCGGCTCCAACGATGGCGGCGGCTTCGACTTCGACGGCGGGGTGAGCAACTCGGTGTTTCAGTATAACTACGCGCACGACAACGACGGCGCGGGCTTTCTGCTCTACGTCTACCCGGAGTCGCCCTATAGTTTCCACCACAACGTGGTGCGCTACAACATCAGCCAAAACGACGGCCGGCGTAACGTATTCGGGGCCATTCATGTGGCCGATGGCGGCGGTGCCAGCAGCAAAGGCGTTGCGGATA
Source organism: Hymenobacter sp. M1-2 (assembly GCF_057808495.1). Taxonomy (NCBI): domain Bacteria; kingdom Pseudomonadati; phylum Bacteroidota; class Cytophagia; order Cytophagales; family Hymenobacteraceae; genus Hymenobacter; species Hymenobacter sp. M1-2. The sequence goes on along the minus strand of NZ_JBTYZO010000038.1, from coordinate 5,173 downwards.
TTGAGGTGTACAACAACACTATTTTCATTGGTCCTAGCGCCACGGGCGGACAGATTTCGGGCATCACGGTGCTCGAAACCAAGCGGGTGCATTTCTTCAATAACGTACTCGTGAGTACTGGCGCGCGGCCGCTACTACGCACCCGCGCCAACCAGGACTTGCAAGCCCATCACAACCTCTACTGGTCCGGCGGTTCGCCCGACTCGCTCCGCTTTTTGGTCGATGAAAAGTTGGTGCGCAGCCTGCCCGCCTGGCGCGCCGCTTCCAACCTAACCACCCCCGCCAACGACCTCACCACCGATCCGCGACTAACGGAAATCGGCGCTGGGCCTACGCTCAACCAACTAGGCAAGGCGCCGTTGCGCCTGCCCGCTTACCGGCCGCTGGCGGGCTCACCGGTGCGCGGCGCCGGGGCCCCACTCCCACCCACTCCGGCGCTAGCTGGCGCGGCCAAGGATTTTGGCGGGCGAGCCGTGCCGCCCAAGACCCCGGATATCGGAGCTGTCAGCCACTGAGTTCCGCACCCAGCAAATCACCTGCCCTCTATTATTTGCTCTGCTCAACTGCTTTTTCTCGCTGTTTCTCTCCTCCCTTTCCTGCCCATGCGTTTTTTGCTTGCCTTTTTCAGCGTTTTGGTGCTAAGCCTAGGTTCAATTCAGGCCCAAACCAACCCGCGCGAAACTATCAGTCTCAACGGCACCTGGCAATTCGACCAGACGCTCACGGCCGCGCCGCCTGCGCAGTTCACGCGCACTATTCCGGTGCCAGGTCTCATCCACTTAGCGGAGCCGCGGATTCAGGATTACGACGCCTTTTTTCAGAAGCCAACCGGGGCCACCTTGCAGGAGCAGCACAACTTGGAAGACCGTAATTACGTGCCTAAATACAGCTGGTATCGGCGCACGGTGCCCGTATCGGCGGCGCAGTTGAAGCAGGCGGCTGTACTCAGCATCAAGAAAAGCCAGTACGTGACCCGCGTGTTCGTCAATGGCTTCGATGCGGGCTGGAGCATGGAGTGCTTCACGCCCATCGAGTTTCCGATTAGCCGCTACCTCAAAGAAGGCAACAACGAAATTTTGATTTCGGTGGGCGACCGGGCTTGGCTGCCCAGCCAGGCCGCCGGCGGTACCGATAAGGAAAAGGTGGCTTACCTGCCAGGCATTTGGGACGATGTGACGCTGAGCTTTACGCAGAATTTTCGGGTGAACCGTGCTATTCTGCTGCCCAACCTGAAAGAGCAGAAAGTAACGGCCAAAATGCTTATTCGCAGCTTCTACCCGCCCCAGCTGCTCTTCGGCACCAACATTTTCGACACCTGCCGGGTGCAGGTGACCATCCGCGAAACGAAATCGGGCCGGCAGGTGGCCACGGCCGGGAAAGACGTGGTAGTGCGCCGCGACAACCTCACCGAAGCCGCCCTCGACGTACCCTTGCCCAAAGCTCACCTCTGGACGCCCAACGACCCGTTTCTGTACACGGCCACCGTGCGCCTGCTCGAAAAAGGCCGCGCTTCCGACGCCACGGACAAGCGGTTTGGGATGCGGGAATTCGGCCGCGAAGACAAGTACTTCACGCTCAATGGCGAGAAAATCCTGCTGCGCGGCACCAACATCACCTTGCACCGTTTCTCCGAAGATCCGGAATCCCGGGGCTTGCCCTGGGACCGAACCTGGGTGAAAAAGCTGCTCACCGACATTCCACGGGCCACCAACTGGAACATGATGCGCGTGTGCGTGGGCCTGGTTCCCGACTTTTGGTACGATCTGGCCGATGAGAACGGACTGATGTTTCAGAACGAGTGGATGTACTGGCAAAACCACGGTTGGAACGAGCAAATCCGCCAGGAATACACCAACTGGGTGTGGTCGGATGGCAACCACCCGAGCATTGTAATCTGGGACGGCATCAATGAAAACCACGATAAATACATTGGCACTCAGCTGATTCCCGAACTGAAACGCCTGGACCCCACCCGCATCTGGGACGCGGGCTTCATGACGGCCGAGGAAGGCAGCGGTGCCCAGGACGACATGGACGAGCCGCACCCCTATATGGACATTTCGCTGGCTAAAAACTACCCCGATTTCCGCACCAAAAAGCCCTACAACCTAGGCCTGCTGCACGACACGGTGGAAACCTGGACCCAGAAGTTTCGGGAACGTCCGCTGCCCCAGCTCACCAACGAATACGGCTGGATGTGGCTGTGGCGCGATGGTACACCCAGCAAGCTTACGCTGCCTAACTACGATTTCTACCTCGGTCCTGGCGCCAAAGCCCCCGCCACCCAGGAACTGCAAGCCTACTGGCTCCAGCTCCAAACCGAGTGGCTCCGGGCCGAGCGCAGCCTGGCCGGCGTGATGCATTTCTGCTATCTCACCAACAACTACGGCTTCACCGGCGACTCCTTCGTGGGTCCCATTGCCGAGCTGAATCCTTCGCCCATGCAGCGCTGGTTCCGCCACTGCTTTGCGCCCCAGGCTGTGCTGCTCGGCTTCACTGATGAGCGGTACATGAAGCACGTACCACCGCACGCGCCCGGCGCCACGCTGCCCATCACCCTCACCGGCGTCAATGACCTGAAAGCCGAAGCCAGCGGCAAAGTGCGGCTGCGGCTGCTCAACGGCCAGGGCAAGGACGTATTGAAGCAGAACCTGAGCATTCGGATTCCGGGCTACGGCGCACAGGAGCTGGCCGCCACCGTAAAGCTGCCTCAGCAGCCGGGCGGCTACTTGCTGCTAGCCGAATTCACGCCCAAAGGCCAGAAGCAGCCCGTCATCAGCCGCCGCTACGTGCGGGTAGGAGTCGCTACGCCCACCACCTGGTACAACATGCCCGCTTCGGCTTATTAATACTTTATGCTATGCTCTGGCCTATAATTAGGAAGCCGTAGGCAGGTTAAAGAAGTGTAAAGCAGTGTTTAGTTTTTGAGATAAATGCTTGAGCAAACTTTGCATCAAGGTCAGCACCCGATAAGCTCAGCCATTTGATCGAACCCAAGGCACCGTAATAAGCTCCTACAATGCAACTTATAATCCAGCCAGCCACAGCCATCGTAATGATTGACTTGTTCTATTGAATTCAACATAGTTATAAGGCGAACTGCTTTCACCTCAGTAAAATCACTTGTGTCGTTAATCATAAGATTAACGGCAGCAACGTCCGCTTCAGGCTGTAAAAGCGGATTATTGTGCGCATTACTTTCAAGATAACGGTGTATCCGCTGCATACCACTAATGATTTCGACTTTGAGCATCTGATTACATATCAAGAAGAGTGAGCTGGGAAGTTGTGTCAAAATCTCAAATAACTCAACCTGATATCTATACTCTCTTTCAACCCTGCGTTTTAATCGAACACATACTTCTCAAGTACTTCCTAAATATGACGCAGCAGCTGCGGCAGGTCATAATTTTATGAGGAGGCAACGGGGCAGGTCTTTCGTTTTTATTGTTTGAAAGCTCAACGCTTGCGAAACCTGACTGAAATTTCTTGCCTGAAATGAGGTCAGAATGTATGAAGGCGCTGATTTTCGTGTAGGTTTAACCTACATATTAGCATAGAAACTACAGAACCGCCATTTCCGCCATATGCGCACGCTTGCTCTATTTCCATTAAACTTGGTCGTGTTTCCGGGCGAAAAGCTCAACCTGCACATTTTTGAGCCGCGCTACCGCCAGCTCGTGCGCGACTGCCTGAGCGAGGGTATCACGTTTGGCATTCCTCCCTACCGCAACGAGGCCGTAAGCTCGCTCGGCACCGAAATGCAGCTCACCGGCATCGAAAAAACCTACGACAGCGGCGAGCTCGACATTCGCACCCGCGCCGTGGGCATCTTCCGCATCGAGGAGTTTTATCGCCAGGCTCCCGGCAAGCTCTACGCCGGCGGGCTGGTAGAAGACCTAGCCGACGACAACACCGGCGACGTTATTTTGCGGGCGCGCATCACCGAGCACATGGAACAGCTCTACGACGTGCTCGGCCTGCGCAAACTCATGCAGGAACTGCCCGCCGACTACCGCATTTATGATATTGCCCACCACCTCGGCCTCAACACGGAGCAAGAATATCAATTGCTAGAGGCCGAAACCGAGGCCGAGCGCCAAGAACAGGTACTCGAACATCTAGAGCATATTCTACCGGTACTACTCGAAACCGAGCGGCTGAAAGAGCGTGTGCGGCTGAATGGGCACTTCAAAAACCTAACGCCGCCTAACTTTTGAGTTGGGAATTGCACTTCAACAGCTGTATCGGCACCGATGGATGCTCAAGCCTGGCCCGCACCGTGTCGCCAGCAAATGAGGCTGACTTTTCCTTTTTCCTTAACTGACGACATCACCCTTCCAGCCTGAAATTACTAGGGACTTAGAACTCCTAAGACGCCACCTCGTGCCCGTAGCTGAGCGCCAATTATGTACGTTGTGACATAGGGCTGCTATATAAGCACCACTGGTTTGCAACGCCGCCTGCTACATTTTAGAAATTCTAGCAGCATAGGGAAGCTAGCCCGTACGCTAAGTTGAAATGTGTATTTTTTTGGCATCTACGTCAATGTCTATCTATTGCCACGCAGTTACCTCAATTTTTTCTTTTAAAATATATTGATCTACTTTTCAAGTATTTACTCTAATTATTGTTACTGCTTAACTCACATACATATCAAGAATACAACTCGCTTTCAGCGTCCCTTATAATTCCTTAATATGAACAAAAACCAGAACACGCAGCACTGTATGCTTGTGTTCAGCTTACCTTGTTGCTTGGTTTTTCATGCTTCGTGGAAGGCTCCTGCTTCATCCTTGATTGTTGACAATGGCGCGTTTTTTACCTTTTCTGCTTTTGCTGTTGTGCCTCAGTACTGGCGGGCTGCCCCTAGCGGTAGCGCAAACCCCTGACGCCCTGTTTCCCGCCGGTGCAGGCTTAATTAACGTCAAAGCGCCCCCCTACAACGCCGCTGGCAACGGTGTTACCGACGACACGCAAGCCCTCAAACGCGCCATTGCAGACTACATTGTTTCGGGCCGTACACTGTACTTACCCACCGGCACCTACCTTATCAGCGACATACTCGACTGGCCTTCCCGCGATGGCTTCACCCCGCGCCACTTCATGATTCAGGGGCAAAGCCGGACTGGCACTATTATCCGGCTCAAGGACGGCACTCCCGGCTTCCAGG
>NZ_JBTYZO010000037.1:0-44272 GCF_057808495.1 Hymenobacter sp. M1-2 | reverse complement strand
CATGCGGAACAGACTTTTTTGACCTAGGCCTACTACCTCGCAACTTGGGTTAGCTGCTCTCTTCGTTGAAAAGCCAGCCTACTTGTGGGCTGGCTTTTTCATTGCCTTTAATCCGAAGGACGCAGTTTCCCTCCTCTGTCCGCTACTATCTTTGCACCCTATGCTTCGCTCTCCGCTCACTTGGCTTTTGCTTTTTGTTGTTTCCACGGCGCTGGCCGCTTGTTGCGGCTCGGTAGCTTGCGACTGTCAGGACTCGGTTGACGATGCTATATTCTTCAACTTCAATCTGGACCCAGCCTCACCCAACCGCTTCAAGCCCAATGAAGTGGAAACGGTTTTTCTGGTGCGGCAACTACTGCGGGACACGGCCCGCCGCCCCGTCATTGATACGGTTGCGCTTATCCGCCCCCGAGTTGATATCGGCAATAGTGTAGTGCTCAACAACACCCAACCCTTTGCCCAGCGCGGCACTCGCAAACTCAACCAGTATTCTTATATTCTCTACTTGGGCCGGCGGCGCGCCCCTACCACCAGCTTCAAAATTGATAGTATCAAGCTCCGTGACCAGCTCGACAGCGACGGCTGCTGCACCTGCAACCGCAACACGCAGAAGCTGCTTTACCTCAACGGCCGCACCACGCCGCAAGACCTCACCGACCCCACCGGCAAAGACCAGCCGGTGCCCGTAGTGCTGAGTCGATAGGCATTCGGCTGGGCCGCGCTAACGTCCGGTTGGCAGGTGATTTCGTATAGCTAAACATGCCGCAAGCTAGCTGCAATCAATTGGCTACCTTCGGTGTTGTTGCTTTTGCTATGCTGCCCGAACTCACTGTTACTCGTCCGGCCCAGGACGTTTTTCCTTTCAAGACCTCGCTTAGCTTTGAGCCTATCATTGCGTATTGGCAGGCCCGCGAAGACGACGCTAATCCCGGCGTGGCTTTGTTGGCGCGCGCTATTGGCGAGAAAGTAGCGGCGCAGGCCTGGTGCCGAGGCTCCATCACCGATATGAGCGTGCTCGACTGTGGCTGCGACCTAGTGGACACGCTCATGCTGGCCGTGTTTCCGCCCGCCTCCTTCGACTGCGACATCAGCGGCGCCATCGTGCCGTTTCAGCGCTACAGCTTCTACCACACCCCACGCTTTGCCGAAGTGCTGCTCACGAGCGCCAAAACTGTAAAGCAGCCGCTCAACATCGACGCTCATACGCTGGAAGTCAACACGGCGCGCATGGCCTACCAGCTGATTCTGGAGAAGGTATATGGTGTGCAAATGCCCCACCAAGGCGGTATTGTCTTCACTGTTCCCGATTATAGTATTGGCCTCTACCGCCACTACAGCGTCGAGTTCAACTCCACGTTTTTGCAGGTGCGCGTGGTGGGCCACAAGCCGGAACTGACCTCGGAGCAGATAGAGCAACTCACTCGCCACCCCCACCGCACCGAGCTGTGGCGGGAGCTGCTACCGCCGGAAAACTTCGAGCTGGAAGGCTTTAATATTCTGCACCTGGTGGACGTGACGGACCAGGAGATTCTCTCGGAGCTGAAGTACGACTTGCTGGAGCGCGACGTGCTACAAGCCTCCGACCGGCTGGAACAGATTCAGGAAAAGCTGCGGGTGCTGTTCAAACGGCCCTTTTTGCAGCTTGGCATTGCGGCCTATAATGACAAGAAACAAGCCTTTGTCGATTTCGGCCGCAAAATCAACCACAGCTTCCTCACCAAGCAGCTCCACAACCAGGATGCTGGCTCAGGCTTCCGGCAGATTTACAGCGAGCTGTGGCGGAACCGCCAGCCGCTGGTGCTGGAAGACGTGGAAACAGCTGCCATCCCCGAAGACCTGCGCCAGCAAATCCTGAGTATCGGCATTCGTTCGGCCATTCTGGCCTTGCTGCCCTACGGCGACGACACCGTGGGCCTGTTGGAACTAGGCTCGCCCAATGTGGGCGACTTGGATGAGTTTGACGTTGACACGGTGGCGCAGTTTATCCCGCTGTTTGCCGTGGCGGTAAAGCGCAACGCCGAAGAGATTCAGACGCGCGTGCAGTCCATCATCAAGGAGAAGTTTACGGCCATTCACCCTAGTATGGAGTGGCGCTTCACCAACGCGGCAGAGAACCTGCTACAAAAGCTGGAAGACGGCAACCGCAACGCCGAAATGGAAGACATTATCTTCCACGACGTGTACCCGCTGCACGGCTCCTCCGACATCCGGGGTTCCAGCACGGCACGCAGCGAAGCCATTCAGGGCGACTTGATTGAGCACTTGAATCTGGCCAATAAGGTGCTAAAAAAGGCCTCGGAGTTTCAGGCGCTGCCTATTCTGGATGAGCTGAAATTTTACGTCAGCAAAAACCTGCGCCGCCTACGCCAAAGCCTCATTTCGGGCGACGAGGTGAGCATCTTCGAGTCGTTGAAGTCGGAGATGGAGCCGCTGTTTAAGTACCTGAGCCAGCACACGCCGGAGCTGCGGCCCGTCATCAACGAGTATTGGTCGAATATTGACCCGGAGCTGGGCATTCTCTACAAGCGCCGCAAGGCATTCGAGCAAAGCACCACCCTTCTCAACGACGCCGTGAGCGACTACCTCGACGAAGAAGAGGAAAAGGCCCAGCAGATGTACCCGCACTATTTCCAGCGCTTCAAAACCGATGGCGTGGAGTATAACATTTACGTGGGCGGCTCGCTGGTAGAAAACAAGCCTTTTGATTTGGTATTCCTGAAAAACCTGCGCCTGTGGCAGCTCCTGACGATGGTGGAAATTACGCGCCGCACCACCGCTCTCAAGCCCAAGCTGCCGGTCCCGCTCGACACCACGCAGCTCATTCTCATTCACAGCCAGCCGCTGGCTATTCGCTTCCGCCAAGATGAGCGCCAGTTCGACGTGGACGGCGCCTACAACATCCGGTACGAAATCATCAAGAAGCGCATCGATAAAGCCACTGTGCAAGGCTCCGGTGAGCGCCTAACCCAGCCCGGTCACATTGCCTTAGTCTATTCGCAGCAACGCGAAGCCGACGAGTATCTTGAATACCTCGACTACCTCCAGGACCGTGGCCTGCTCGAACCCGAAATTGAAGAGCTGGAACTCGAAGAGTTGCAAGGCGTGAAAGGCTTGCTGGCCCTGCGCGTGAAAGTGAAGCTGAGCTGAAGAACGAATTTTCCTAACAGCCCAAGCCCCGGAGGGGCGATATATGGGTAGTAAAGAGTTGGCACCAAAACCCAAAGCCCCGGCGGGGCGGCACCAATCGTTAGGTGTCGCCCGACCGGGGCTTTGGGTTTCTTATATGGCGCGAGGCTACCAATATGCCGCCGCGCTGCGGCTATAGTTCATCACCTAATTACCTAAAGGTGGCATGTCTTTCGGCCATTCTGCCCGCCAAAAAAGTAGGCAGACTCGATCATTAGGCAATTCTTCATCCCTCATTCTTCATTCCTAATTATCACCTGCTCCCGCCACCACAGCCTTAGTGCCGTGCGGACCAGGATCAGCCAGAGCAGGCCGGCGGCGAAGCCGGCTAGCACGTCGGTGGCGTAGTGGACGTGCAGGTAGATGCGGGTGAGGCCGATGAGAACGGCCCACAGCACTAGCAATACGGCCCAAATGGAGTGCCGGCCATGGCGCCACAGCAGCCAGGCCAGGCACCCGTAGAGTGCCATGCCAATCATGGCGTGGCCGCTGGGGAAGCTCAGGCCTATTTGCGGCATCAAAGCCGAGCTGGGCCGCAGCCGGTGGAAATAGGTTTTGAGCAGTTGATTGAACAGCGAAGCGCCCGCCACGGCCAGAAACACTTCCAGCGCCTCGCGCCGCCGGCCCACCCAGCGTAGCACTAGCGGCCCCAATATGCCCGCCGCCACGAGAAAAGGAAACGAAGCGAAGAAGGTAATGAAGCTCGCTACGTGGGTGAGCGGCGGCCAGCTCGCGCGCAACACGTCCATCTGCCCGAAAGCCCAATCATCAAGTTGGGCGGAGTGCGCCACGAATACCACGCGCGTGAGGTAGAAAAACAGCAGCAGCGACGCCAGAAACACGCCGCTCACCAGCAGTACTTCTATGGTGAGGAAGCTCAGAAAGGAAAGCAGGCGGGCCGGAAGGTTTTTCATGAAGTGTAGCTTGCTCCGCAGTATACGCAGTTGGCTTTGTTTGATTCTTGCTGGCTTCTGTCTGGTTCTATCCCGCCAGCCCCACGCCCTAAACCCGCCCCACCGCCCCCGAAGCTCCGTCCACAACGCCCAACGCAGCGAAATTAGCTAGTGGATGGACCTTCGGTTGCTATAGTTAGAGCTTCGGATGCTACAGATAGACCTTCGGATGCTACCGCTGAAGCTTCGGTGGCTATAGTTACAGCTTCGGGTGATACCGGCGGACCTTCGGACGCTATAGATGGAGCTTTGGGGGCCGGGGTGGCGGCGTAGAGTGGAGTGGGGAGCAGTCCGGAACCGCCTATTCCGGGCAGAAGCGAAGGGCCAGCGAAAAATATTTCGCGGGAAGCTGTAACCTTCACTAGAAGGCGAAGTTTCCACGCCCGAATACGCCCTCACCTCCTCACCGGCTCTGCTTGAACATACTTACCGACAATGCACTCATGCTACAAGTGAAGGCCGGCCAGGTCGATAAGATGGGCCTGCTCTTCGAGCGCTATCATCGGCCGCTGTTTGCGTTTTTCTACCACTCCAACGGCAACTCTACGGCCAGTGAGGACCTGGTGCAGAACGTATTCTACCGGATGCTGAAATACCGCCACACCTTCAACGGTGAGGGCGAGTTTCGAACCTGGATGTACCACCTCGCGCGCAACGTGCTAGCCGATGCCGCGAAGAAAGACAAACCCTCGGCCCATCACCAGGACATCGACGATTGGGCCGAGAAAATTGCGGGCGGGCCGGCAGCCGACGCCAGTCTGCAACAAACCCAGGATGTAGCGCTCCTCCACCAAGCCATGGCCCAGCTCAGCGCCGACCAGCGGGAAGTACTGGTGCTGAGCCGCTTCCAGGAAATGAAATACGAGCAGATAGCGCAACTGCTCGACACGACGGTAGGAGCCGTGAAGGTGCGCGCGCACCGGGCCCTGAATCAATTGAAAGACATCTACTTGAAACTGGAAAATGGAAGGAAAGTCCGTGAAGTGTGAGGGCGTACAAGAGGAGCTGATGGACTGGCTGGCTGGCAACTTACCAGCCGCCGAGCACCACACCATAGAAGCGCACCTGGCCCAGTGCCCTGCCTGCCAGCAGGAACTAGCCACCGTGCAGCGGCTCTGGCAGGCCATGCACGCCGTAACGGTACCCGAGCCGAGCGAGCAGCTGCGCCCGCGCTTCTATAGCATGCTGGCTGAATTCCAGGCCGCCGAGCAGCGCAAGCAGCGCTACTCTTTGGCGGCCCTGGTACAACGGCTGCGCGACTGGTGGCAGCCAGTCTACGCCGTCCGCCTAGCTTACAGCCTCGCTCTACTAGTGATGGGGCTAGTGGCGGGCTATAGCCTGAGCAACCGCGCGGAGACGTCGGGGCCGGAGCCGCGGCAACTAGCCGCCAATCAGCCCCAAAACGCGCAGCAAGTGCAGCTATTGGAGTTGTTGGCCGATCCTTCGGCGGTGCAGCGGCTGCGCGCCGTCAGCTACGCCGAAGAAGTGGCTCCTACCAACGAGCGAGTGGTGGCGGCCTTGCTGAGCACGCTCAACCAAGACCCCAACGTGAACGTGCGTCTGGCTTCGCTGGAAGTATTGGCCAGCCTCACCCAGGACCCCGTGGTGCGCCAGGGCCTGGTGCGGTCCTTGGCGCAGCAAGAGTCGCCGCTGGTGCAGTCGGCGCTGGCCGATGTGATGGTGCAGTTGCAGGAACGCCGCTCGGTGCGGCCCTTGCGCAAGCTCTTGCAGCAGGAAAACCTAAACGAGCAGGTGAAAGACAAAATCGAACAAAGCATTGAGTCCTTGTCGACTGACCGGGCTCCCCAACCTTCAACCTACCATGAAAACCACAACGATACTCCGCCTGATCTGGGCACTACTGTGGCTGCCTAGCTGCGCGCTCTACGCCCAGGACCGCGAAGCCACGGAAAAAATCAGCCGCGAACTGACGCTCACCGGCGACGTAGCCAACAGCACGCTGGCGCTTTACAACATCTTCGGCTCCGTGACGGTGCAGGGCTACAACGGCAAAACGGTGGTGGTGGAAGCCACAAAAACCATAAAGGCCGACGACGCGCAAACCCTGGAGCAAGGCAAGAAAGAAGCCCAGCTAGGCTTCGAGCAGCGCGGCGACAGTGTAATAGTGTACCTGCAAGGCCCCCAAGACTCGCGCCCCCGCCGCAACCGAAACTGGGATAACCGGGATATTGAGTACCACTACAATTTCGACATCGTGGTGAAAGTGCCGGCCACCATGCGCGTCAGCGTATCGACGGTGAATGGCGGCAAGGTGCTGGTGCAGGACGTGACGGGGCCGCTACGAGCCCGCAACGTGAACGGCGACGTTACCATCAAAAACGCCCGCCAAGCCACGCTGGCCCATACCGTGAACGGCGATGTGGAGGTGAGCTACGCCGCGGCCCCCACGCAGGCAGCTTCCTACCACACCATCAACGGCAACATTTTGGTGAGCTACCCGAGCAACGTGTCGGCGGACCTTTATTTCAAGAGCATGCACGGAGAGATGTTCACCGACTTTCCGCAGGCCGAGCTGCTGCCGGCCCGCGTGACGCAGAACCAGCAGCGCAACGGCGACGGCACCAAGTACAAACTCAGCAAAGAGACGGCCGTGCGGCTGGGCAAGGGCGGTACCGATTACCGCTTCGAAACCATCAACGGCAACGTCACCATCAAACAGCAAACCCGATGAACAAGATACTTTTCAAAACCCTGCTGGCTCTGCTCTTTCTGGCGTGGGTCCGGCCCCTGGCGGCCCAGCAGAGCAGCAAAGAACAGCTGGTGGTGGCGCTTAGCGCTCCTGGCAAGCCCGGCACGCTGCACCTGAAACTCGTGCGAGGTTCCATCCGGGTGGAAGGCTACAGCGGCAAAGACGTGGTAATTAATGTGGGCAACCGCTCCAGCAAGGATGATGACGATGATGACCGGGGGTCTCGCTCGGAAGACAACACCAGCGGGATGCGGCGGATTTCTAGAGTCAATGGCATGGATGTAACAGCGCAGGAAAAGGACAACCACGTGTACGTCCGCACCCAAAACCCCAATCAAACCGTCGACTTCACCATTAAAGTACCGCAGCGGTTTTCGCTGCAACTCGGCACGGTAAACGACGGGAATATTGTGGTGGAAAACGTAAGCGGCGAATTGGAAGTGTCGAACGTGAACGGCTCCATTCGGCTCGAAGAGGTGGCGGGTTCGGCGGTGCTGAGCACGGTGAACGGCGCTGTGTCGGCCAAGTTCAAAGATGTCACGGCGAGTGCGCCCATGGCCTTTTCTAGCGTGAACGGCAAGATAGACGTGACGCTCCCGGCCAAAGTCAAAGCCGATTTGAAGCTCAAATCTGACAGGGGCGAGATATACAGCGACTTCGACCTGAGCGTGGACAGCAACACGCCCAAAGTAACCCGCACGGCCAAAGACGGCACCTACCGCTTAAGCCAGGACAGCTGGACCTCCGGCAAGGTGGGCGGCGGCGGCGCGGAGTTCATGATGAAAACGCTGAACGGCAACATCTACATCCGCAAAACCAAATAGTTCGCCAGAAAGCCATCTGTACCACCTCCCGGTCTGCTGGCTCTTCGCCAGCTGACCGGGGAATTACTCTCCACTACTCATGGCGCTTTCTGGCGAGTCGGCCGGGCTCGTTCCCTCTTTGGGAGGCTTCCAGCCAGCCGGCAACGCGAGTTTCGCTTGCTCTCGCTCGCTGACGAAAACAAAAAAGCCGATCCAAAAATGGATCGGCTTTGTGCGCTCGGAGAGACTCGAACTCTCACACCTTTCGGAACTGCCGCCTGAAGACAGCGCGTCTACCAATTTCGCCACAAGCGCGGCTTATTTCTCAAACGGCCTCCCGCTGGGGAAGCCGTTTGATGCTGCAAAGATAGAAACAAGTTGAGGCGTTAGACAAGTTTTGCTTTAAAAAAGCCGATTATTTCTTCGCTAAAAAGCTTTTAATACGGCCTATTCAGGCTGTTTTTCAGAGGATTGCGCCTGTTTTTTGAAGCGGATTTTTGCGTTATTTTCCACTTGTTTCAACACCGGAATAGCCACTAGCAGCCACACCAATCCCGCCGTGAAGCCAGCCAGCACATCGGTGGCGTAGTGCACTCGCAAGTAGATGCGAGTAAGGCCAATAAGTAGAATCAGAGTGACTAAACCGGCCGTAAGCAGCCACCGTAGCCAGAGGCGCTGCACGTGGGTTTGCACCAAGTACACGAGTAGACCGTAGAACGAAGCCGAAATCATGGCGTGGCCGCTCGGGAAGCTCAGGCCCGAGGCGGACACCAACGGCAGCAAGGGCCGTGGCCGGTGGTAAAACTGCTTCAGCACCAGATTGAGCGTGATGCTGCCTAGCGCCACTACCGGCACCAACAGCGAGTACCAGCGGTGCCGCTGGCGGTGCAAAAACCAGACGATGAGCACGCAGCCCGCCACCGTAATGAAGTTGCGCGAGGCGAAAAACGTAACGGCTTCCACCCACTGTTGGCGCGGCCCCAGCAGTTCCCGCGCCCACCGAAAGGCTGCCGCATCGAAAGTGGCCGCGTCTTGGTCGAACACCTCTCGGCCCAGCGCTAGAAAGCCCACCACTCCCAGCACGCCGAGCAGCAGCGTAATGGCGAATTCAGTGATGAACAGCGTGAGTCTAACCAGCAGACGACGCAGGGCGTGGGTCATAGAAGGAAATCTAGCGTAAGCTTGTGTTGAACAGGAAGAATTCCATCACACATATTAACCAGCCCGCCGCCAGCCAAACCGACCATTTCGATTATCGTGCAGCAGCCCGATATACATACGGAACAAGCTGGGTATCTCAGATGTGCTATTCGTGGCACAAACTACAATATGCTGCACTCTCCGCCCGATTCTGGCTTTGACCGAGTAGCCGCCTTCTACGACCCGCTAGCTAGGCTCGTTTACGGACCAGCCTTGCAGAACGCCCAGCGGGCGGCCTTGGCAGCCGGTTTGCCACCAGGCGCGCCGCGGCTACTCGTAGCGGGGGGCGGTACGGGCTGGGTATTGATGGAGGTGTTACGCCACCGGCCGCAAGCGCGCGTGCTGTACCTAGAAGCCTCGCCGCAAATGCTGGCTAAGTCGCGCGCTACGCTGGTGCGGCAACTCCCCGCGGCTCTAGCGCAAGTGGAATTTCAACTCGGCACCGAAGCCAACCTAACCCCAACCGACACGTTCGACGCCGTTGTTACCTTCTTCCTGCTCGATCTATTTGAGCCCGTGCGTCTTCGCAGCCTTATAGAACGACTTAATGCTGCTCGCCAGCCTAGCGCACCCTGGCTGCTGACCGACTTCGCGCCGCCGCAGAACTGGTGGCAAAGGTGGCTACTAGCCTTGATGTACGGCTTTTTCCGGCTTACCACCGGCATTAGCGCCCGCCACCTGCCCCCCATTCATTCCGAGCTAGCCCGCTTAGGTTTGCGCCCCGGCAGTGAAGCCCATTTCTTCAGGGGCATGGTGGAAGCCGCAGTGTGGCGCCCTGCTGATACTTCTTAAGACAGTGGATTTTCGTGATTGATGCCGCCTCAAACTGTCAGGGTTAGTGGGCGGTATCCTGCTCAGTGGCAGAGTAGCGCGGAAATCTGTTCTGCACACGAGCCGCAGGCGAGTTCCTCCGCGTTGAGGCAAGTAGCGCAGTACCGGATACTCGCTTCGCTCGTCGCGAAACGGATTTTCGCGCTACTGTTCATCGACCTGCTAGCTTACTTGCTACATTCGTGGTCTTTCTCCATCACGAAATCTTCGATGCGTAAAACTGCTGCTCTGCTTCTTTTGGCGCTGCCGCTGGCTTTCAGCCGGCCCGTGGCGGCTCAGGTTCCGGTCGTTTATAAAGTAGCTTTCCCTAATGCGGTGCACCACGAAGCGCGCATCAGCGTCACGTTCACGGAAGTGGCGGCCGGGCCGCTGTCGGTGCGTATGGCGCGTTCTTCGCCTGGCCGCTACGCGCTGCACGAATTCGCTAAGAACGTGTACGATGTGCAGGCCACCAACTCCCAAGGCAAGCAGCTATCCATCACGCGCCCCGACCCTTACGGCTGGGACGTGACAGGCCACGATGGCACGGTCATTTTCACGTACACCTTGTTCGGCGACCGGACCGACGGCACTTACGCGGGCATCGACAGCCGCAACGCCCACCTCAACATGCCCGCCACTCTGGCTTTCGCACGGGGAATGGAGCAGCGCCCGGCCGAGGTGAAGTTTGACTTGCCCGCTGGCTGGACGGCCGCCACGCAACTGCGGCCCGGCGCCACGCCCGGCACGTACCTGGCTCCGCACCTACAATACCTCATGGATTCGCCTACTTCCCTGGGGCCGCAAAAAGTGCGCACTTGGCAGGAGCGCGGCAAAACCATCGAATTACAAGTGCTGCACGAAGGCACCGACGCTGAGCTAGACGCCTACACCGCACAAACAAAGAAAGTAGTGAAGGAGGCCGCTGCCATCTTTGGCAGCTTGCCCGATTACGATTTCGGGCGCTACACCTTCATTGCCAACTACCTGCCCCAGACTAGCTCCGACGGGATGGAGCACCGCAATTCCACTTCGCTCACCAGCAACCGTCCTCTGCGCGGCCCAGGGGTTCTTACCAACCTGGGCACCGTGGCGCACGAGTTTTTCCACGGCTGGAACGTGGAACGGATTCGTCCGCAGGACTTGGAGCCGTTTGATTTCGAGCGGGCCAACATCAGCAGCGGACTCTGGTTTGCGGAGGGTTTCACGCAGTATTACGGCCAGTTGCTCTTGCGCCGCGCCGGGGCCTACACCGATGAGCAATACTATCAGGAAGCCGCGGGGCCGCTGGTAAATGCCATGCTCAACTCGCCGGGCGCGGCCCGTTACTCGCCCGTCTACATGAGCCAGCAGGCGCCCTTCGTAGATGCCGCCGCCGCCATCGACCCTAACAACCGTCAGAATACCTACCTCAGCTACTACTACATTGGTGGGGCCAACGCGCTGGCGCTGGACTTGCTGTTGCGTCAGAACTTCAAAACCGACCTCGATGCCTACATGCGTGCCGTGTGGGAGCAGCATGGCAAAGCCCAGCACGATTACGCGCCAGCTCGGCCCTATACGGTGCCGGATTTACAGCGTATTCTGGGCGAAGTAGCCAAAGATACGGCCTTCGCGGGGCGGTTCTTCCGCAACCACATCTACGGCCATGAGCTATCGAAATTTGAGGAGCTGCTAGCCCCGGCGGGGCTACAAGTGCGCAAAGCCCGCGCCGGCCAGGCCAGTCTGGGCCTCAATCGTCTGCAATTTCTACCCGACAGCAGCGGCGCCGTATTGCCCGGTTCATCCCTCATCGGCAGTCCGCTCTACACCGCAGGCATCGACCGCGAAGACGTGTTGCTCAAGCTCGATAACCGGCCGCTCAAGCAAGCCAAGGTGCTCCAGCAACTCCTGGCCCAACACAAGCCCGGCGACGTGGTGCCCGTAGAGGTGCGCGCCCGCGAAGGTGTGCGCACTGTGCAGGTCACCCTCCAGGAAGACCCCACGCTGGAAGTGGTGCCGCTGCCTTCCCCAACCCGCAAGCAGCTGGCATTTCGGAAGGCTTGGCTGAATGGCAAGGCAAAGTAAAGCGCAATAATTTATCTGCTGCCCAACTGGCTCTCCCCTAAAAAAGCCCCTTCCAATACGTGTGGAAGGGGCTTTTCCGTGGCTTATTAACTACTGACGCTAGGTACAGGAATCAGTAATGTAGCCCCGGCGGGACGGCATATTGGTAGAAACACTGACTGTAAAAAGCATTTCAAGCCCCATCGGGGCGACACCTGCTTGACCGAGTGTCGCCCCGATGGGGCTTGAACCAACAAGTATAGCTGGTAATTCTACCGATATGCCGCCCCGCCGGGGCTATACACTACCTGTTTCGCAACTGCCAGCACATAGCTACCGCCGCCGGCCGAACAGGCGCAGCAGGAATAGGAAGAGGTTGATGAAATCCAGGTAAAGCGTGAGGGCGCCGAGTACGGCGGCTTTGCGGTCCATATCCTCGTCTTCGTAGCCGAGGAAAGCCAGGCCCTTTACTTTCTGCGTGTCGTAGGCGGTGAGGGCCGTGAAGAGCAGCACGCCCACAAAGCTCGTAATCCAATAGAATATGGAATTAGCCCAGAACAGGTTGACTACCGAGGCGATGATGAGACCCACCAAGCCCATGAACAGTAGATTGCCCCAGCGCGAAAGGTCGGTGCGGGTGACGTAGCCGTAGAGACTCATCACGCCGAAAGTGCCGCCCGTAATGAACAACGTAGAGCTTATCGACTCGCTGGTGTAGATCATGAAGATGAAACCCAGCGTGAGGCCGTTGAGCAGCGAGTAGCCCATGAAAGCTGCCGTAGTAGTGCCCGCCGACCAGTCGAAAGCTTTGCGCGACAGGAAGCCAACCACCAGCAGCTCCGCCAGCAAGAGACCCAGAAATACGAAACGGTTGCCGAATATGAGCTGCTGCAAGGTGGCCGACGCGCCGACGGCCATTGCTACGGCGCCGCTCATGGCCAGGGCGCCCGCCATCCAGCCGTACACCTGCGTCATGAACCGCGAAACGACCAGCGAAGCTTCTTCCGGCGACAGCACAATTTGCGGTTGCTGCGGCTCCAGTGGATTTTCAGAAGTAAGATCTTCCATAGATAGAAATGGGTTGAAGAGTGAAGTCGGGGCAAATTACTGGTTTATACCGTGCCAACCTAAAAGCCCGACGTGCCACACCTGACAGGTCCACGGACCTGTCAGGTATTCGTTGCTGACACCCGCCCCGCTCCGGTTAGTAATGGCTCGGTTCGGCGTCGGGCAGCGAAAACCTAAGAGGTCTGCGGACCTGTTAGGTTGCCCCTACCTTTGCGCCATGCCCGCCCCCGACCGTCGCCTGCCCCACATCTACCTCATCATCCTCATCGACGTGATTGTGGGCGCGGCTATTGGGCCCGTGATGCCGGAGTTTGTGCGTGGGCTGCCGCAGCCGCAGCTGTGGCTTTCAGTCGGGACGGGGCTGTTTCTGGGGGTGCAGCTGTTTTCGGCGCCGGTGCTGGGGCGGCTCAGTGATGGCTACGGGCGGCGGCCCATCTTCGTTTTATCGGCGGTGGGTACGCTGCTAGCTAATGTGCTGCTACTGCCGGTGCGGGCCGGATTGTTTTTCGTGAACCGCGCCTCCGACGGCCTCACCAACGGCATGTACGCCACCGTCCGCTCCGCCATCACCGACATTTCACCCAAGGAGCGGCTGTTCAAAAACCTCGGCATTGAAGGCGCTATTATTTCGTTGGGCTTTGTAATTGGGCCGATGGTGTCGGGCGTGCTGCTCACGACGCTGCACGTGCCGCCGGGCCACGAAGCGGCGTACGTGGTGCGGCTGGCCGTGGCGCTGGCGGCTCTGAACGTGCTGCTGAGTCTGTTTCTGGGCGAAACCCACCTTCAGCGCAACGGTGTACGCGGCGCCGAGCTGCGCAACGAGTTGGCACTGGCGCTCAACCCGCTCACGCTCTGGGCTCGGCTGCGCGACAAAGACGCCGCCACGCCCGGCATCCGCCGCATCGTGCTCACGCAGGTGGCGCTTACGCTCAGCACCGGGTACTATTTCTACATGGTGCCCTTCATCAGCCTGGGGCCGCTGCGCATGGACGCCCGCGCCATTTCTTACTTTTTCATGTGTTTTGGGGCGCTGAGCGTGGGGCTGAACTACGTGTTCTACACTTACTTCGCCGACCGGATAAACCAACGCCGGGCCATTGTGTGGCTGGCGGCGCTGGGCGTTCCGGTGCTGGCCGCCTACGGCCTAATGGGTTCCTCGCTGCTGACGATGTACGTGCTGGTCGTGTTCGATTGCCTCACGCTTTCTCTCATCCAAGGCTTGCTGGAAGGCCTGCTCGCCCAGCGCACCACCGACGTTGACCGGGGCGAGATTTTCGGGCTGAACCAGGCGTTCCAGGGGTTGGCCAGTTTCGCCACTACACTGGTATTTGGGGCACTGTCGGTACTGGATTTGCGGCTGCCTTGGGCATGGTTTGCGTTGTGTCTGGCGGTGGTGGCCTGGCTGGCAGGGCGCGGTAGCCGCTAGCAGGGAGACATGAGACGGTGAGACATGAGAAGTGAGACAGACGGATGGATGCACCAAGCGGACTAGAGCCAAGACTAGCTCCCCTCCTTTTTCAAGGAGGGGTTGGGGGTGGTTGACCATCATTGAACGTCCCTAAAAACTAGCTTTACTAATCGTTCTGGCGTCATCAACCACCCTTAGCCTCTCCTTAGATGAGGAGGGAAACTAGCTTTAAAATCACTTCGCGACTTGGTCTGTCTATCGGATTCTCACGCCAGCAGATTTACGCTGTTCTTACTGGCGGCTGTGCACTCCCGGCCATGCTGCCAGCGGCATTTCGCGGATCAAGCCTTATCTTTTCATCGGCAAGGCACTCTGGGTGCCACCTTTTCGTTTGGCTTCGTATCAGTCTAGTGCTGGCTGTTTCTGAAATCTATGCTTCGTCTTTCTATTTTCCTGGCGAGTTTGCTGCTGGCTGGCACTGCCGCCGCCCAAACTACGCCCGTCGCCACGAGCCTGCGGGCACCTGCTGCCTCTTTGCCGGGCGTGCTGGGGCCGCGGCAGACCTTTCGCGTCAACGCCGGCTTCCTGACGGCCGGCCGCCTCGGCACGGCCTCCTACCTCAGCCCAGAAGCGGCGTATCGGCTCACCAACCGCCTCACACTATTCACTGGCCTCACTTACGTGCGCGCCACGCCCGGCATCCTCAATTACCCAACCTACGCGCTTGATGACCGTACGCAGGCTACCTGGGCTGGCACCAACCACTACTTCGTGCAGGCCGGCGCGCAGTACGCCGTATCGCCGCGGCTGGCTCTCACCGGCACCGCTTGGAAAGATCTATCAACCGGATTACCCAGAGGGCCCATCGTAAATCCCTACGCGGGTTTCACCGGCAACATGGGCTCCGGCATGAGCCTGCGCGCCGACTATATGGTTACGGAGCACCTCTCGATTTCGGGCGGGCTACGAGTTTCGAATGGCACAACGGGTCTGCCCGGAAGTGGCTTCGCGCCATTTTATACGCCAGGTCTGCCCTAGTATTCCGCCAACTTATTCTTTCCCTAATCAAAAGGCCCACTGATTAAATCAGCGGGCCTTTTGATTGATGCATGGAAGTAGCGCGGAAATCTGTTCTGCGTACGAGCAAAGCGGGTTCCTACGCGGTGGCGCAAATAGCGCGGTAGTGCATACTCGCCTATGGCTCGTGCGCGAAACGGGTTTCCGCACTACAGTGCTCTAGTACGAAACTCCGAACGTGCCCCGGTCGGCGTAGTAGTACTGGTTGGTGCCGCCGGTGCCACCGCTCCAGGTGCTGAGGTTGAAAGTATTGGTACCGGTGCTGGTGCCCGCCACTTTGTAGACCTTCACGGCCTGCTTGGCGCGGTACCAGTCTAAGGAGCTACCACTGACGCACCGCTCCGGCGTGTTGCTGCTGCCGTTTTGTTGCAGGAAAAACGCCAGTCCAGTGCCAAACACCTTGGCTGTACCATTGGGCTCGATGCAAACGGCCGTTTCCTCATCAGTGCCTATACCACGCGCCAGCACGCCATTATCCTTGCTGGTACGGGCCATGAAGGTGAGTAGCCGACCCCGACGGTCGGGATTGTTGAAGTGGGTGTCTACCACCGTGTTGCCGAGGTAGGGGTTGTTGAGGAAGTCGTTGCCGCCCAGCGTCATGTCGCTGTTGTAAGGATTAGCTAGGGCCTGCGCCGAGGTTACGCTGTTGTTGAGGGCACTGTAATAGATGCTGCCCTCGATGGCACTGCCGGCGCTGGTACCGCCAATGGGGCACTGCTTGGTATTGCGCAGGTAGTTTAGTGCATCTTCCACTTTGGTGTCCTTCCAGAAGTTGACGTAGTTGGCCTGATTGCCCCCGGAAATAAATACAGCCTCCGCGCCCCGGATTTTGGCTTCCACTTCCGGATCGTTGGCGAGGGTGCGGGAGTTGATGAGCAGCGTTTCACAGGAATTAACGCCGCCCAAACCGTAGATGTAGCTGTTGTAGGCATCGGTGCCGGTGGCGCGCAGCACCAGGAAGTCGCCGCCGCCGGACTTGGTTATCATCCACTGAATGGCTGCATCGACATCAGGACCGCCGCCCATGAGGACGGTGCCGCCGGCCGTGGTGCGGGTTACGTCGGCCGCATCGCCGACTAGGCCGAGCGAGCCGGTTGCGTTGGTGGTGGCAGTGGCCGAAGGCGCGGGCACCGCTTCATTCTGGTGTTGCTGGCAGGCGGCAGCGCCGAGCAAGGCCGAAGCCAGGAGAAAAGAAGAAAGCTTCATAGGGGTTGGTTGGGGAGTTTGGTGAGGTGAAAAAAGAGCAGACTGGCAACCGCGCCGCGCTATATAGCGGCGGGCTACCTCCGACAAGGTACTGGATTATTCCGGGCAGCCTTCCCGGCTTTGCACTGTTCCCAGGCTTTGTCGTTTCTTTGGTCTCCGCCTTTCCTCTCTCCGTCCTATGGCTTCTGCCCCGCATTTCGCCCGCAACCCGCAGCTGCGCACCATCAAGCCCAACTATCCTGGCAACAAGATGATAGGCCAGGAATATTGTAACGGCGAAGAACTGTACGAGCCCTCGTTTGGCACCGTTCTTAAGTGGCAGCTCAGTCAAAATCCTCAGAAAGAAGAAAAGAAAGCCGATACCTGGGTGCCGGAGGTGGTGGATTGCACTGCGTTTTTGCAAAGCTCCGCCGAAGGCTTGGTGTGGCTGGGGCACGCAACCTTTCTGCTGCGGGTGGCGGGCATCACGCTGCTCTTCGATCCGCTGCTGTTTTCGTCGGTGGGGCTGCGCCGCCGCCACGCCCTGCCCTGCCGCCCCGAGGACCTCATCAACATCAATTTCCTGCTACTCAGCCACGGCCACCGCGACCATCTGGACGAGCAATCCATTCGGCTGCTGGCCCGCCAGAATCCGCAGCTGCTCACCCTGACTTCGCTGAGCATGACGCCTTTGCTGCGCGGCATGGTATCGGGCCTGAAGGTGCAGGAAGCCGGCTGGTGGCAGCAGTACGACCTCGGCGAAAACGCACCGTTTGAGCTATTCTACCTGCCCGCGTCCCACTGGCACCGTCGTGGCCTTTTCGACCTCAACACCGTGCTCTGGGGCTCTTTCCTGCTCCGCCTGCCCGATGGCCGCACTATCTACTTCGCCGGCGACACGGCGATGGGTGACCATTTCGAGCAGATCGAGAAGCAGTTTGGGCCGCTGGATACTGTGCTCATGCCCATTGGCGCCTACAAGCCGCCGTACATGATGCAGCTCAGCCACGTGAATCCGCACGAAGCCGCCAAAGCCACCAACCTGCTCCGCGCCGGCCACGTGGTACCCATGCACCACGGCACCTTCGACCTGAGCGACGAGCCGGCCTCGGAGCCAGTGCGGGAGCTGCAAACCGTAGCACACGGCGGCATGTTGCGCGCCGAACTGCACGTGCCGGCCGTGGGCGAAGTGCTGCGCTGGCAGGACTGGGAGTGAGTTATTAGTGCTTAGTTGGTAGTGCTTGGTGCTTAGTTGTTGGCTTTTCGTTTTTGGTTGTTGATTTTTTGGTGGCTGTGGTTGATGGTTGCCAATTGTTGGCGCCAAGGTGGTAGCTTCGGAGCCGTTTTGCTGCTGCCTCAGCAACCAGCCCCAGTTCACCAGCTAAGCACCACGCCCCAAGCACTAGGCACTAGGCACTAAGCACTACCACCTAAGCACTAACCAAAAAATGTCCCCCACCCTCATCCTGAGCCTGATTGCGGGCTATTTTGTCGTTCTCATCATCATTTCGATTCTGACGTCGCGCAAGGCGACGAGCGAGTCGTTTTTTATTGCCAACCGCAACGCGCCCTGGTACATGGTGGCCTTCGCCATGATAGGCACCTCGCTTTCCGGCGTCACGTTCATTTCCATTCCGGGCATGGTGGCCTCGCAAAGTTGGAGCTACATGGCCGTGGTGCTGGGCTACATCGTGGGCTATCTGGTGATTGGAACCGTGCTCATGCCCATGTACTACCGGCTGCGGCTCGTGAGTATCTACACGTATCTGGAGCAACGATTTGGGTTTTGGAGCTATAAGACCGGGGCGTTTTTCTTCCTGATTTCGAGGGCCGTGGGGGCGGCGTTTCGGCTGTTTCTGGTGGCGGGCGTGCTGCAACTGGCCGTGTTCGACGGGCTGGGCGTGCCGTTTGCCGTCACGGTCAGCATTAGCATTTTGCTGATCTACCTCTACACCTTCCGCGGCGGCCTCAAAACCATTCTCTGGACCGATACTTTCCAGACCATGGCCATGCTCGTGTGCGTGGGCGTGAGCATCTACCTCATGGCCGACGAGTTGAACCTGGGCTTTGCGGGGCTGGTAAAAACGGTCAAGGAAAGCACCATGTCGCAGATCTACTTCTCCGACCCGCGCGACGATAAGTTCTTCTGGAAGCAGTTTGCTTCGGGCGCCTTCATCACCATCGTCATGACTGGCCTCGACCAGGATTTGATGCAGAAGAACCTGAGCTGCCGCAACCTCGGCGACGCGCAGAAAAATATGTTCTGGTTCACTATCGCCATCGTGATAGTGAACGTGTTCTTCCTGTCGCTGGGCGTGCTGCTGTACCAGTACGCGGCGGCCAAAGGCATTGCGCTGCCTACCAACCCCGCAACTGGTAAGGTCGTCGGCGACAATGTGTTTCCGCTGCTGGCCACTACTCACTTCACGCTCTTCGCGGGCATCGTATTCATTCTGGGCATCATCGCCGTCACGTACGCCTCCGCCGATTCGGCCCTAACGGCTCTTACCACCTCGTTTTGCGTGGACATGCTCGATATCAAACAGTACGATGAAACCAAGCAGAAGCGCCTGCGCCAGCTCACCCACTTCGGTTTCTCGCTGGTCCTGATTGTGATTATCCTCATTTTCCGCGCCATCAACGACCAAAGCGTCATCACGGCGGTCTTCAAGGCGGCGGGCTATACTTACGGGCCGCTGCTGGGGCTGTACTCGTTTGGCCTGTTCACAAAGCGCGGCATCCAGGACCGGCTGGTATTGCCAGTGTGCCTTGCTACGCCGCTCCTCACTTACTTCATCAACGCTAACTCTAAAGCGTGGTGGGGCTACGAGTTCGGCTTTGAAATTTTAATTCTGAACGGTCTGCTCACCTTCGTTGGACTGCTGGCCATTTCGCGGGAGCGAACTGCGGCCGAATTGAACCCTGCTGTATAGGACATGTTTAGGAGGATGCAGCGTACCTTTGCACTGTAGCGTGGTGCGCTTTGTGCCATGAAAATCCGTTTCCTGACAAGCCAGACGAGTATTCGGTGCCGCCCCAGTTGCGCTGCCACTTAGGCAATCGTTTGTTGCTCGTCGCGAAGCGAGTTTTCGCGCTGCTTCCATCCTATGAAACACCTGTTCTTCTTGCTGCTACTCCTCGCAACGGCCGACTTGGCCCGAGCTCAACAGCCAGCACCAACCAAGCAGCCCATTGAATTGAAAGCGGGCCGTATGCAAGCCCAGGCTCGCCCGGCCGCCAACCGTCCCGATGTGCCGCCGCAGTTTCCGGGCGGCGCGCAGGCAATGGGCGCTTTTTTTCGGGAGAACGTAAAGTATCCCGAGTCTGCGCGCGTCAAAAGCCTCACTGGCAACGTGGAAGTAACCGCGACGGTGCAAGCCGACGGCCGCCTCGCCAACCCAGTAGTAGCCAAATCGCTTTCCCCGGAGTGCGATGCCGAAGCACTTCGCGTGTTGGCTCTAATGCCCGCCTGGAAGCCCGCCACTCGCAAGGGCGAGCCGGTGCCCGTGCAAGTCCGCTTGCCCGTACCCTTCGGCAACGCGGCAACGCTGAAAGTGGAGCAGGGCAAAACGAAATTTGAATAAATTTTAAGACATGAGAGATGAGACATGAGAAGTGAGATTTTGTTCAAAATAGTCCCAGCGATGCCAGAACACAGTCTCACTCCTCATGTCTCACCTCTCACTTCTCACCCAGGATGGCCCGAAGTGGATTGAATACAAGCGGCACTGGCCCTGAGTCAGAGCCCGAAAAGAAGAAGCTCAACAAAGAAAGTTTTCAGCGCGGGCTGCGGATTTTCCGCTTCACGCTGCCCTACCGGGGCAAGTTTGTGGTAGGGCTGCTGCTATTGGCGCTCAGCACCAGCACGTTTCTGGCGTTTCCGTGGGTGGCCGGCAAGCTCGTCGATGCCGCCAACCACAAGGCTGTCGTCATGCCCGGCGGCTTGGCGCTGAACATCGACCGAATTGCGCTGTTGCTCTTCGCCGTGATTCTGATGCAGGGCTTTTTCTCGTTTGGGCGCATCTGGTTTTTCACGCAGGTGAGTGAGTTCACGGTGCGCGACATTCGCCGGGCGCTTTACGAGAAATTCATGCGTCTGCCCATTCCGTTCTACGAAACGCACCGCGTGGGCGAAATCACCTCGCGCATTACCACCGATGTAGCGCAGATTCAGGACACGTTTTCGCTCACGCTGGCCGAGTTCTTCCGCCAGATCGTGACGCTCATTGGCAGCACGGTGTTCATCATGGTAAGCAGCATGCGGCTGTCGCTGTTTATGCTGGCCACGTTTCCGCTGATTGTGGGGCTGGTACTCGTATTTGGGCGCAACATCCGCAAGCTTTCCCGCAACACGCAGGACGAGTTAGCCAAGACCAACATCATCGTGGAAGAAACGCTGCAAGCCATTAACACGGTGAAGGCGTTTACCAACGAACTGTTTGAAGTAGGCCGCTACAACTTCTCGCTGAACCGGGCGGTGCAAGCGGCGCTACGCGGCAATATGTACCGCGGCGCTTTCGTGTCGTTTGTGATTATCGGCTTGTTTGGCGGCATCATTCTGGTGCTCTGGCGCGGTGCTTCGCTGGTATTTGCCGGCGAGCTGACGCAGGGACAATTGGTGTCGTTTATCATTTACACTGGCTTCGTAGGCGCTTCAGTAGGTGGCCTGGGCGAAATGTACGGTAAAGTGCAAAGTACGCTCGGCGCCTCGGAGCGCATTCTCGAAATCCTCGACGAGCCTACCGAGCCCACACACCTGCCCCGCACCGCTGGTCTCGCGCCGCTGGAAATACGCGGCAACATCGACTACTGTAGTGTGGCTTTCCGTTATCCCACCCGCCCCGATCTGGCGGTGCTCAAAGACATCAGCTTCGACATTCAGGCCGGCGAGAAGATTGCGCTGGTGGGCCCATCGGGCGCCGGCAAGTCTACTATCGTGCAGCTGCTCATGCAGTTTTATGAGCTGAGCGGCGGCCAGATTCTCGTGGATGGCCGCGACGTGCAACAGTACGACCTCACCGAGCTACGCCGCCACATCGGCATTGTGCCGCAGGAAACTATCTTGTTCGGGGGCAGTATCCGAGAAAACATTGCCTACGGCAAAACCGACGCTACCGACCAGGAAATCATTCAGGCAGCGCGCAAAGCCAATGCCTGGCAATTCATAGAGTCTTTCCCCGAAGGGTTGGACACGTTGGTAGGCGAGCGGGGCATTAAGCTTTCCGGTGGGCAGCGCCAGCGCGTGGCCATTGCCCGTGCCATCCTGAAAAACCCCGCCATCCTCATCCTCGACGAAGCCACCTCTTCTCTCGACTCGGAGAGCGAAAAGCTGGTGCAGCAGGCCATGGATGAGCTGATGCAGAACCGCACCAGCATCATCATCGCTCACCGCCTCAGCACCATCCGCAAAGTCGACAAGATCCTCGTCATCGACAATGGCCGCATCGTAGAACAAGGCACCCACGAAGAACTCGCCCATAACGACAACGGCCTCTACGCGAATCTACTGAAGCTACAGTTCGAGCTTTCGTAGTGCCTGAACTGTCAGTTCACTTCTTTGGGCCAATCCAATTGCAATCGGATTGATGCTGTTCTTCTAGGTCCGGTAGGCAACAATGAAAACCTAACAGATCAAAAAGGCTGTTAGGCTTTGTTTTCCGTACAATTGCTTCCATCACGCGCCAATTTGCAGCTTGGTTGCCGTTGCCTATGTCCATCACCCGTCTCAAACAACGTCTGGCTTTGCTCTCGCTCGTGGTGAGCGTGGTGTTGGTGCTGGTGAAATTCTACGCCTACTTCCTGACCCGTTCTCAAGCCGTTCTGACCGATGCACTGGAGTCCATCATCAACGTGGTAGCCAGCGGATTCGCGCTTTACAGCGTGTATCTGGCTAGCCTCCCCAAAGACGAAAACCACCCCTACGGACACGGCAAGATTGAGCACTTGTCGGTGGGGTTTGAGGGCGGGCTGATTTTGATGGCGGGCGGCTACATTTTCTACTCGGCGGTGAGGTCATTTTTCTTCCCGCACGCGCTGGAGCAGCCCGGCTGGGGTATGACGCTGCTGGCAGGCACGGCCCTCGTGAATCTGGTAGTCGGCTTTGTGCTGATTAGGGCTGGGCGGCAGCACCATTCGCCCACGTTGGTTGGGGATGGACAGCATTTGTACCTGGATGCAGTGAGCACGCTCGTGTCGTGCTTGGCGCTGCTGCTGGTGCTGCTCACGGGCCGCGTCTTGTTCGACTCCGTGGCTTCGGTGCTACTCGGTTTGTTTATCGTGGTGAATGGCTTCCGCATGGTGCGCCGCTCGGTAGGCGGGCTCATGGACGAATCGGATGTGAAAACCGTAGCACGCGTGATTCAGGAGTTGCAGCAGCACCGCCAGCCTTCCTGGATTGACGTGCACAACCTGCGCGTGCTGCGTTACGGCGCCAACCTGCACATTGACTGCCACATGACCATGCCCTACTATTTCAGCCTCGACGAAATCCACACCGAGCTGCACCGCATTGAGGAGTTCATTCAGAGTCGGTTTGAAGTAGATGTCGAAATGTTCGTGCACGCTGACCCGTGCAACTTTTCCGCCTGCTCACACTGCCACATGCCCGAATGCCCGGTGCGTCATCATCCGTTCAGCCAGGAAATTTCCTGGACCGTAGCCAACGCTATGAAGAACGAGCGCCACCAACTGGTAGAGTAGAAAGCTTTCTGGTAGATCATGCGGCTCATCTTATATAGTGATGGCCGTGAAGCTCAACTTCATATTTCGGCATATTCCATTGGCTTCTCCTCTAGCCCTCCTAGCTCCCGGCGTCACGATGACGACCGATGAATTTGTGGCCGTGAACTTCCGGCTCTGGCTGCGGCAGCCCGCCACTCGCCGCAACCACTGGATTTTGGGCGCCGCACTGCTGCTGCTCAGTACAAGTGTGGGACTGGATATAGTGAGGACAGGGCATGTTAGTAACCGGAAGACGCTGGCTTTTCTAGCAGTGGGCGGGCTTTATGGCTTATTGCGCAAGAGTCTAGTGCGCTATCAGTTGCGGCGCGGCTACTCGCGTAATTCTGTGTTGCGCGAACCAACCAATTTTTTCTTCGCAGCCGACGTATTACGCGGCCAAAGCGCCACTGGTGGCTTCGAGATACCCTGGGCTAAAGTGCGACGCGCGGTGTGGGTCCGCCCCAATTGGCTGCTCCTCTACCCCAACGAAACGGGCTGCTTCTACGTGGACCTGCGGCACCTGCAAGCACCTGCTACGCCAGATGATTTAATGGCCATATTGCGCGACCAGCAGATTACAGTGCGGGAAGTATAGGAGACCGTATTTTGAGTAAAACAATTAGCTTTAAATAGTTGCATCTTTCTAACCACAACCTTCCTAGCGATGACCCGTCATGGCTTATATCCCAAAGTATCCGCAGCTGCGCCATTATTCTCGCCCGATTCTCATGCTGCCCGACATGGCTCCGTTAGCAGGTGTAGTGTTTCTACTGGTTACCTTTTTCATGTTGACAAATCATCTTCATCTTGCTTGGCCTGAACCTAATGTTGAAATGCCATCAGCTCAGCCAGAAAGAGGCTGCATGATAGAAAAACACCTACAACATCACGATCAGCAAGGATAATCGCATCTTTTTTTCTGTAACAGACGAAATGTTTCAGATAGATATCATTGAACAGGTAGCAGCTAAACACAACATTAGGTTCACGGAGGGGCAGAAGAAAGAACTACGAAAACTACCCTACATCGGCATGAGTATACAGCAGATGGCAGAATATGCTACTGCATCCCGATTCCAACGTTATGCGCTAATGAAGACAGGAGTACCTTTTAGATCGAGCGATAATCAGTTGATTGAGTATGTGAATGAGACGCGCGATTTCTATCGCTCACGAAATAAGCCTTATACTTTTTGTGCGATCAGAGCCGATGGGAAAATACCCTTTGCTGAATTTAAGAAGGTCCAGGCGGCGTTACAGAAGCTAGGCATCACTCGTTATCATCTAATCACGAACCGGGAAAAGTGGATAGAACGGTAGCAAAAGCGTGCTCTTATCGCTGCTTTTGAAGGCTTTCCACTCATCACCCACTAGAACCTTTCCCTGTCGTTATAATATCCCAGCGGACGCCGAGCTTGCAAATGCGCGCATCGATGATATCGAGCTGAATTTGGAGATATTAGGCAGGCCTAATAATACCGGCCCAGCCGGCCTACCCAAGCGCCCGGCAGCTTTTGCTGCCGGGCGCTTGTGGGCATGGCTTTGCTTAGAATCTGGGCTGTCCGGGGGTTTTCGCTACTTTTACAGCCTCCAATCTTCCTCTCACCTTTCCTTTATGATGACGACTCTTCTCACGTCTTCTTCCCGTACCCTGGGCGCGACATTGCTGGTAGGCGGCCTGCTGCTGAGTGCCAGCACTCAAGCCCAAATTGCCACGCCAGCCGCCAGTCCCAAAAGCACCATCACGCAACGTGTGGGCCTCACCGAAGTAACCGTGACCTACTCGCGACCTAGCGCCAAAGGCCGCGCCGTTTTCGGGACGTTGGTACCGTTTGGCAAACGTTGGCGCACTGGAGCCAATGCTACTACCACTATCAAATTCTCTGATGAGGTAACGGTAGAAGGCAAAAAAGTACCAGCTGGTGAGTACGGCATCTACACCATTCCGAACAAGACGGAATGGACCGTCGTGTTCAACAAAAGCACCAAGCAAGGCGCCGACGTGGACGGTTTCAAAGACGACCAGGATGTGGCTCGCTTTACCATCAAGCCGTACAAGCTAACCAGCAAAGTAGAAGCCTTCACCATCAACTTCGCTGACCTCACCCCCGCCACCGCTAACGTAGACATGCAGTGGGAACTGACCGGTGCGAAGTTTAAAATAGCCGCCGACGTGGAGCCCAAAGTAATGGCTCAGATTGACGAGAAAGTGGTTAAAAACGCTGCCCCCGCCGCCAACGACCTCGCCGCCGCCGCCGTGTATTACTACGACACCGATAAGGATCTGAAGCAGGCACTGGCCTGGATGCAGAAAGCCAACGAGAAAGACGCCAAGTTCTGGAACGTGCACACGGAAGCTAAAATCCGGATGAAGATGAAGGACTACAAAGGCGCCCTCACCGCCGCCGAACAGTCGCGCACCCTGGCTCTGGCCGCCAAGAATGCCGACTATGTAAAGATGAACGAGGACGTCATCATCGAAGCCAAAAAGAACGGCGCGAAGTAGTACAAGCTTCACTTGCGTTGCGTTCTGCCAGTTTCGAAACAACACAAAAACACCTCCTGCTGCTTGCTAGGAGGTGTTTTTGTTTAATGGCTGTGGCGCGGACTCCAGTCCGCAGCCTATACCACTCAGGTTGGACACTTTAAAATGGCGGGGGCGCTTCCAGCATCTGAAGGCGCTGTTGCGCTTCTTACAGTCCTCCATGTGGGTGCACCTAACGTGACGATGTGCCTTACTGCGTTCAGCCCATATCCCGATGAAAGAATCTGGTTGTTGAGGCAGCAGACTGAAGTCCGCGCCACACTCTGAGTGGGGCGTATCGGCAGCTGAAGCCTAGGTCGCTTTTTTAGTGCCAACCAGCGTCAGGATGGAGCTCAAACCTAGTACGAGGGCGCTGCCGATGATATTGAACCAGAGGTAGCCAATGTCGGTGCGCCAGAAGAGCAGCAGCACCACAATTTGCGCCACGATGGCCGACCAGAACACGGCCGTGCC
This sequence comes from Hymenobacter sp. M1-2, assembly GCF_057808495.1. Lineage (NCBI taxonomy): Bacteria > Pseudomonadati > Bacteroidota > Cytophagia > Cytophagales > Hymenobacteraceae > Hymenobacter > Hymenobacter sp. M1-2. The sequence goes on along the minus strand of NZ_JBTYZO010000037.1, from coordinate 18,108 downwards.
GCCCACCCGCTTCAGGAAGAAGGCCACCATGAAAATGCCCAGAATGGTGCCGTAGAACAGCGAACCAAGAATATTGACGGCTTGGATCAGGTTTTCGAGGCGGGCGGCAAAGGTAGCGAAGGCAATGCCCAGCACGCCCCAACCCACGGCAGCCCAGCGGGAGGCGCGCACGTTGTGAGCTTCATCGGCGAGCGGGCGGCTAGGGCGGTACAGGTCGATGACGGTGGTGGAAGCCAGGGCGTTGAGGCCGGCGGCGGCGGACCCCATGGCCGCACTCAGCACAACGGCAATCAACAGGCCCACAAGGCCTTGCGGCAGGTAGTTGAGCACGAAGGTGAGAAAGACGTAATCGGTGTCTTTGGCTTCGGCGGAAGGCACAGCTTTTTTGAGCAGCACCTGCGCTTGTTGGCGTAGGCCCCGGCTAGCGGCGTTAGTAGCTTGCAGGTTGGTTTGCGCCGCGGCCAACTGCGTTGGGTTGTCGGAGTGCAGGGCTTCAACTAGCTGCGTGGCAGCCTGGCGCTTGGTTTCAAATAAGGTGGTGTGTTGCTCTTCTAATTCGCGCAATGCGGGGCCATACTCCGCAGAACCAGCTACCCGGTCGTAGACGGGGCGGTTGAAGGTGAGCGGCGGCGGGCTGAACTGGTAAAACACGAACAGCAGCACCCCAACCAACAGAATCCCAAACTGCATGGGCACTTTCACGAGCCCGTTCATGAGCAGGCCCAGGCGGCTTTCGGTTACGCTACGACCGGCGAGGTAGCGCTGCACCTGGCTTTGGTCGGTACCGAAGTACGACAGCGCCAGAAACAAACCGCCCGTCATGCCCGACCAGAAATTATACCGGTCCGTGGGGTCGAAATGAAAGTCTACCAGATTGAGTTTGCCTTGGTGCCCGGCCACTTGCAACGCATCCTGAAAGCTCACTTCGGCGGGCAGGTAATGCACCAGCAGATAGCCCGCCACCACCATGCCCGTGAAAATAACGGCCACCTGCCCTTGCTGCGTAACCGTGACAGCGCGCGTGCCGCCGGTTACGGTGTACACAATCATGACACCGCCAATGAGCCAAACCGTAAGGTTGATGTTCCAGCCCAAAATGGCCGACAGCACCAGTGCTGGGGCGTAGAGCGAGAGGCCATTGCTGAGGCCGCGCTGCACCAGAAACAGAATGGCCGCTAAGGTGCGGGTACGCCGGTCGAAGCGGCCTTCGAGGTACTCATAAGCCGTAAATACCTTGAGACGATGGTAGATGGGCACGGCAAACAGCGCAATCAGCACCATGGCCAGGGGCAGGCCGAAATAGAACTGAATGAAGCGCATACCATCATCGAAGGCCTGGCCGGGCGTGCTGAGAAAGGTAATGGCCGAAGCCTGGGTGGCAATAATGCTCAAGCCAATGCCCCACCACGAAGCGTCCCGGTCGCCGAGCAGGTAAGAATCGAGGGAGACGCCGGCCCGACGAGTGCGCCAGGTGCCATAGCCCACAATGAAGAGCAGCGTGCTGCTGAGCACCAGCCAGTCGAACGTACTCATGCAGCGAAGAAACGGGTGAGATAGGAAAAGGCGGCTACCTCCGCGGCCAGAGCCGCCAGCACCAGCCAGTACCAAGCCGACCAGGACGGTAACAACGGGGGCTTTTCAGTTTCGGGGGAAGTAGGCATGCAGGGTGAAGATAGTAGACAAGGCGCTGGAATAGGCGGCGCAGCAGGTAACAAGCAACGAAGGTCGTGTAATCAAACAACATCAGCTAATGGAGCCTCACCCCCTAGCCCCCTCTCCCGTGGTGAGGGGGGACTAGCTGCTAATTTCTAGAGCCAGCTCCCCTCCTTTTTCAAGGAGGGGTTGGGGGTGGTTGACAATCGTTGCACAACAACTAGCTCTAACTTTCTAGCTCTAGCCAACCACCCCGGCCTGCGGCCACCCCTCCTTGAAAAAAGGAGGGGAGCGTGACTAGTTCTAATTCTAGTTCCCCCTCTCCCTTTGGAGAGGGGGTTAGGGGGTGAGGTCACCGCCCCAACGACACCATGTTGGTGAGCAAACGGTAGGCGCCGGGCACGCCAGCCGGCAGCTCCCGGAAGAAGCTGAGGCCGGTGTAGATGTAGTGGCCCTTGCCATAGTCAGCGACGAGGATGGCGCCTTCTTTGGCGGGCTCGTTGGGGTCGTGGGAGCTGAGTACGGTCTGGTATTTAGCGTCCCACTGCGAAGGGTAATAGAGGCCCTGCTCTTGCACCCAGCCTTCAAAATCCTTGGTTGTGATTTTATTGGGGGCGTTGAGCAAGGGCTGCTTGGGGTTGAGGAAGGTAACGGGGGCATTTTCCACCGTTACCCGGTCGTTGGAGAGTGTGAGCGGGAAGGGGCCAATCTGCGGAACGACGGTGCCGCGGTTCACCACGTACTGCACCACCATCGTACCGCCGTTTTCCACGTACTTGAGCAGCGTGGGCTGGAGCGTTTTGAGCTTATCGACGGTGTTGTAGGCACGTACGCCTAACACCACGGCATCGAACCGGCGCAGATTTTGGTCGGTGAGGTCTTCTGGTTTGAGCAGCGTAACAGTGTAGCCGATCTGGCGCAGGGCGTCGGGCACTTCGTCGCCGGCTCCCATGAGGTAGCCAATTTCCTGGCCTTTGCGCTTGAGGTCCAGCTTCACGAGCGGGGCCACGGCCTCGGGGAAAAGCGTCTGGGTGGGAATATGGTTGTACTCGATGACCTGGTAGCCACGCGAGTACGCTTGACCATCTACGGTAGCTACGGCGCGCAGCTCGGTTTTGCCCTCAACTGCGCCCGCGCCGGGCTGCACCCGAAACTGCACGGTTTGCTCGGCGTCTTTGGCGGCAAGCTCAAACAGAATGCTGGCGGGTTCGGCTTTCCAACCGGCGGGCAGCGTGAGAGCCACGGAGCCTTTCACCCCGGCTTTACCGGCACGGAGCGTTACGGGCACTGTTTTGGGCTGCGCATCGGCAAAGACGTAGGCCCGCCCGGCAATGTTGACGGCTACAGTTGGCACTACGGTGAGTGGCCGGTACTTCTCCCCTTCTACCGGGTCGGTGCTTTTGTATTGGACGGGGATTGGAGGAAAGTGCGTATTATTTTTTGCGAACAGGAGTACATGTGCAACTGGCGGATTATTCGGCCAGCCTACTAAGTCTTGACTTGATAGCGTCGTCATTGGTGTGGCTTGAGGCTGACGGCCACCGAACGGGGGATACAATGTCGTACGGCCTATTGGGTATTGCTCGGGTATAGCATACATACCATTCGTACCCTGTACCTGCAACCAATAGGGTTGCGAGATAGGCAGAAAGGGAATTGTAGTCTCTTTTTTCTTGCCGCTCCCTTTTTTTGTACCAATTCCAGCGGCCGAAAATGTACTTACTCTGCCCCGTAAGGATATGCGAACAGCTTCGCCCGCCTCAATCACGAGTGGTTTTGCGAATGAAGTGTCGATATCCATCAATCCGTAACTGTTGATATGGCTTACTTCCATAGGCGAGCCTGATCTATTTGCAACCTCCAAGCTGACAGCAACTAATTGCCCCGCTGTTACGGCAGAAGTTTCCGCAATAGCCTCAGCATATATACCTGATGCGGCCCAGATAATTTGTTGTACTGCATCAAGCTTTTCTTCCTCCCAAAAAGACTTCCCACCTTTTTTTGACTCTGAGGCTACTGCTTCTTGCAGTGTAGCCCTCACCTTCAGCAGACCCTCCACACTAGCCGACGGATTTGCTGGGTCATATTTTCGAATCACCTCATCTACGAGCTTACCCACCGCCGCGCCACCGGACACCCGGTTCCAGGTCATGTCGATGCCTTCGAATGGGTCTTTGGCCGCCTTGTCTCCTTTTAAGTACTGGAAGTACTCCAGGGCCTCGCCGCGGGTGGCGGTGGAGCCGAAGCCTTGGCTTTTGTGCTGGGAGCGGCTGCGGGCGGCTATTTCGCCGTAGCTCTGGCCGAGGAAGGGGTTGTAGCCGCCCGCATCTAGCTTGAGGTAGCCGCTTAGGTCTTCGCCGGGTTTCACGAAGAAGCTGCCCGTGTTCCAGAACAGCCGCTTGGGCTGCCAGGCTTGGACATATTGCAGCTGTTCCGGGAAACGCTTCGGGTCACCGGCCGCGTCGAAGGCTTCGATGGCGAGCATGGCAGAGGCGGTGTGGTGGCCGTGGCCGGCGCGGGCATCGGGCGGGAAGCGGGTGATGAGCACGTCGGGGCGGCGCTGCCGGATGACCCACACCATGTCGGCGAGTACCTGCTCCTTGTCCCAGATAGTGAAGGTTTCTTCGGGCGTTTTGGAGAAGCCGAAATCGTTGGCGCGGGTGAAGAACTGCCGGCCCCCGTCGATGCGGCGGGCGGCGAGCAGCTCCTGCGTGCGAATCACGCCGAGTCCTTCGCGCAGCTCGGGGCCGATGAGATTCTGTCCCCCGTCGCCGCGGGTGCAGCTCAGGTAGCCGGTCTCGACCAGCTTGCCATTGGCGAGGTAGGCAATGAGGCGGGTGTTTTCATCGTCGGGGTGGGCGGCGATGTAGAGCACCGAACCTAGTACGTTCAACTTTTTGAGGCCCAGTAGAATGTCCGACGACGACCAGGTTTTGGGGGCCTGAGCCGCGCTTCTACTTGGCAATGAGCAATGAGCAATGAGCAAGGCCAGGGTCGTGGCGAAGGAGCGAAAGCGCATACGGGAGCTACTAGTTGAGGCGTGAAGATAACCCGGCGTTTCGCACACTACTCATTATGGCCATTCTCCTCTTCCAATAGCAAGCTTTTGCTGCTGCTCATCTGGTTTCATCCGTACATATAGAGTATTTACCCATTCAGTATCTATTTTTGCCCTATGGATAATTATTTAATCTCTATCAAACATATTTACATCCGGTAATTATAGCTTTTAACTCTATTGTAGTGCTAATAGGCCTCTTGATGATTAGTATTTGTTCCTTTATACATATTATTTATCCTTTCAAGAATTAGATATGCCTGGTGCGCGGCAGTATAAATCCTTTCGATTTGTACGGATGTCCTTCCGTTAAATGTGTTTGTTCTTCCCAACGGTGCTTTTACTTTTTCTTACGGCCTTTTTATTCTATCAGTCGTGCCGGTTGTTCTTCCGTAGCACCTGTTTGTCCTTTCGAATTTGCTTTTTATTCTTTCCGTCGGTCTTTTTATCTTGTCGCTGACATATTCATCTGTTGGGTAGCAGATCATATCTGTCATGCTCTTACTTTCAGTACTTGCAAGCAGGCCTCCGCGCTAGCCGGTGTCCCAACCAGACAGTTGCAGGCGCTCATACGGCTTTTTCGCGCGCTTCGAGGACTGTTTGTCTCACTCATTAACCCAAGTTGCGGAATAGCCGCGTAGCGGCTCCAGGGTTGTAGAAAATTAGGCTTAAAACGCCTCGCGCCGCGTAGCGGTGCTAGATCGGCTGGCGGCTCTGGCACCGCTACGCGGCGCAACCCACCCGAACCCCGAACCGACTGGGGTCTACAAATCTGTCACCGCTACGCGGCCACCCCGCAACTTGGGTTCATTACTGTTTTTTCTGCTGGTATGCTCGATTCCACACCTTCTAATCTACCAACTTCTCCCGTTGTGGAGCAGCTCGTGCAGCGCATTGCCCAGCGGGGCGTGCCCCCTCCTATTCTCATGACGCCGGAAGCCATTCGGGGGCGGCTGGGGCAGGCCCTGGGAAAGCGCATGGGCACCAAAGACCCACGCCGACGCCGGACGCTGGCACACATTGTATACGCGCTCATGGCGGCGCCGGCGCTTAGCAATGCGGAGCTGGGAGAAATTGCGGGGCTTACTCCCCAGGCCATACAGCGCGTGGCCGACGGGCTGCGCAAGGAAGGACTGCTGGAGGTCTACTACAAGCAGAACGTGCGGTTTCAGCGCCTTAGCCACGCGGGCGAGGACTGGATACTGCCGCACGCGCAGGGCACGGCCTGATCTTCCGGGTTCGGCGGATGGATTGCACGGTTTATGATGCGTCCGGGGAAACGGAAACTTTGTCTATTGCGGCAGAGTTTGCAGCGGAGCGTCCGCTTACCAGCCGTTTGCGTACATGCCGTTTTATTTTCTGCTAAGTTTCTGATGAGGTTTTCTTTTTCTTCCCGGCTGCGTCTGTTTGGCCTGGCCTTGTTGCTGCCTACGCTGAGCACGGCCCAGAACGCGGCTCCCGTGATGCCCGCCGTACCGCAGCCGCAGTGGTACCTGCTCGACCCCACCGCCGACGGCGTGATGGGCGTGAGTGCCCGCAAAGCCTACACCGAGCTGCTGAAAGACCGGCCCTCGGCGCCGGTGGTAGTGGCCGTTATTGATGCCGGCATCGATACGGCCCACGCGGATTTGAAGCGCCTGCTCTGGACCAACCCCAAAGAGGTGGCCGGCAACGGCAAGGACGATGACGGCAACGGCTACATCGATGACGTGCACGGCTGGAATTTCCTGGGTGGGGCCGACGGCCGCAACATCGACGTAGAAAGCTACGAGGATACCCGCCTGCTGTTCCGGCTCAAGCCACTCTACGAAGGCAAAACCCGTAACTCCGTGCCCGCCGCCAAACGAGCCGAGTACGATCTGTACCAGAAAGTAAAGAAAACCCAGGCCGAAAAGGTGGCGGAGAATTCGGGCCGGGTCCAGTCGCTGGGCAAGTCGTATGAGCTGACCAAGGAAGGCGCCGAAAACCTCAAGCAGGCCCTGGGGCTGCCGCGCCTCGATACGGCCAGCCTGCGCCGCGTCTCCCCCACCGACCCCAACCTGTACCGGGCGGCCCTGGGGCTGTACAGCAACCTACGAGAAGGCGGCTACGGCGACCTGGAATCGGTGCTGGTTGATATGAAAGAGGGCCTGAGTGAAACCAAGAACCAACTCGATTTCAGTCTCAATCCGGCCTACAATCCCCGCGCTACCATCATCGGCGACAACCCGGAGGATACCAAGGACCGCAATTACGGCAACCGCGACGTGCACGGCCCCGACCCCAGCCACGGCACCCACGTGTCGGGCATTATCGGGGCCGACTGGCTCAATAATGTGGGCGTGCTGGGTTTGGCCAACAACGTGCGCCTGATGGCCGTACGGGCCGTGCCCAACGGCGACGAGCGGGACAAGGACGTAGCCAACGCCATTCGCTACGCCGTCGACAACGGGGCCCAAATCATCAATATGAGCTTTGGCAAGTACTACTCGCCGCAACGTGAGGCGGTAGAAGAAGCCATTAAATACGCTTCCACGAAAGGAGTGCTGCTGGTGCATTCGGCCGGCAACGAGAGCGAGAACATGGACGTGAAAGTGGAGTATCCGGCACCAGTATACCTCAGCGGCCAGCGCATCCCGAACCTGATTACGGTGGGCGCCGCCGCCCGCACCAACGACCAAAGCCTGGTGGCGGAATTCTCGAACTACGGCAAAAAGAACGTGGACGTGTTTGCGCCCGGCCACCAGATCTATTCCACGCTGCCGGGCCAGCAATACGGCAACAAAAGCGGCACCAGCATGGCTTCGCCGGTGGTAGCCGGCATGGCGGCCGTGCTGAAATCGTACTTCCCCAGCCTGACAGCCACCGACCTGAAGCGTATTATTCTGGAGTCGGCGGTGGTGTACCATACCAAGGTGCAGCAGCCCGGCACGCGCAAGGAGGTGGATTTCGCGGAGCTGTCCAGCACGGGCGGCCTCGTAAACCTCTACCGCGCCGTGCAGCTGGCTAGCGGGCAGGCGCTGAAATAACCAGTGCCCGCGGGCTGAAGCCCGGGGCTACGCAGCGGTTGTGTACAAGCAGCAAAATGCCCGCAGCCGCAGATAGGCCCGTCCCCCATAGCTCTAGCGGGGCGGCATATCGGTAGCAAAAACAACGTTGAGAACAACCAAGCCCCAGCGGGGCGACACTGCGCTGATGCCAGTGTCGCCCCGCTGGGGCTTGTCCATTTTTAGCTCGGTTGTTCTACCGATATGCCGCCCCGCCGGGGCGTTAGATTCCGCAATGTGAAGCGGCTATATGTTTCCGTCTTGGTGTCTTGGCGAGAGGAAATGACTCCTCTCAAGCCAGCTGCTTAAAGCTACCTCATCCTGCGTCCTGGCAAGGGCACATAGGCTGGCACGGTGGCCGGAATACCGGGCAACACAAGCAGTAGTAAGTAAGCGGGCAGGTTGACGATGGGCACCAGCAGCGCCAGCGCGTGCCAGCCGCTGAGGCGCAGGTCGTGGAGGCGGCGTACGGAGAGCAACGCGGCCAAGGCGGTACACACGGCTAGCAAGACGCCCATTAGCAGCACGTGGTACCAGGTTTGCGGCGGGCTTGGCAGGTAGTAAAGGGTGGACAGCGGAGCTATGGTCAGCACCAGCCAAAAGCCATACTCGAAGCGGCCGAAGCGGCCTTCCAGAAAGTCGAATTGTTTCATGATAATACTAGAATCGGGGTAGACACGAGGCTCCAAAATTCGGGCCAGCTTCGAGCCAGTTTCGGGCGCTTTTGCGTGCGTCTCAACATTACAACCCGCCCGGCGTACCCCACCCTATATATTGCGGCCATGCTCCTTCCCCAGTTCATCATCCTCGACAAGCTCCGTCGCCGGGCGGGTAGCCCGCCACCCGTCAGCCGGTTTCGGCGCCCAACCGGCAAACGCGACGCTGCGGCCCGTCGGTGGCTGCGCCAGCACGTGATGAGCACTGTCTTTCTGCTGTTGGGCGTATTCTCGGCGGCTTTCGGCTTGAAGGCCTTTCTGTTGCCGAATGATTTCATCGATGGGGGCGTGACGGGTATTTCCTTGCTGGTGCGCCAGCTCACGGGCCTGCCGCTTTCGGCGCTAATCGTGGTCATCAACGCGCCGTTCATCGTAATGGCGTACTTCCAGATGGACCGGGTGCTGGCCTTCAAATCGTTGGCCGCTATTCTGGCGCTGGCCGGCGTGCTGCTGCTCGTGTCGTTTCCGACGCTGACGCAGGACAAACTGCTGATTTCCGTTTTCGGGGGCTTTTTCCTGGGTGCGGGCATCGGGCTGGCCATGCGTGGCGGCGGCGTGCTCGATGGCACCGAAATCCTGGCCGTGTTCCTGAACAAGAAAACCAGCCTCACCGTCGGCGACATTATTCTGCTCTTCAACATCGCCATTTTCGCGGTGGCAGCCTGGGTGTTGTCCATCGAAACCGCGCTGTACTCTATTCTGGCCTACTTATCGGCGGCCAAAACCATCGACTTCATCATTGATGGCATTGAGGAATACACCGGCGTCACCATCGTATCGGGCCGCTCCGATGCCATCCGGCGCATGATCACCGAAAAGCTGGGCCGCGGCGCAACCGTCTACAATGGCAAGCGTGGCTACGGCACCCGCGGCGACCAGCCAAATCCGGTGGAAATTGTCTTCACTGTGATTACCCGCTTGGAGCTGGCCCGCCTCAAAACCGAAGTAGAGCAAATCGACCGGCAGGCGTTTATGGTGATGCACAGCGTGAAAGACACCAAAGGCGGCATGATCAAGAAACGGCCATTGCACTAGGCAATGAGTGAATAAATCCCTCTGACGGCCTAGTCCGGCAACTGTTCATTGTCAATTGCTCATTGTCGTTGGCTCCGGTCTGCTCGCTTTTTCGGCGAGCAGACCGGTCGAAGTATGCGCCATCTGTTGATTACCCCACGTTGCGGAATAGCCGCGTAGCGGTCGAAGGCTTGTAGAGTACCAGACCTGAAACGACGACGCGCCGCATAGCGGTGCCAGAGTGGCGAGCTTCTCCGCTACCCCCGAACCGATTGCGGCTACAACCCTGTCGTCGCAATCGGTTCGGGGGTAAGCATGAATTGTGGCGACTAGGAAGTGAAACATCATCAGCATACTTCGACCGTTCAGCTCGCTGAAAAAGCGAGCAGACCGGAGCCAACGACAATGAACAATGAACAGTTGCCAGGCCTTTAGGAAGTTCTTCATTCTTCATTAACCAATTGTCCAGTTTCCCTGTCAAGTGGGCGTCGCGTAACTTCGCCGCATGAATTCTCTCTTGCTGCAAGACCTTTATATCTATCCGGTAAAGTCGCTGGGCGGTATTCGCCTCACCCAATCTGCAATTGAGCCGCGCGGCTTGCGCCACGACCGGCGTTGGCTGTTGGTGGACGAGAAAAACAAGTTCATGACGCAGCGCCAGCTGCCGGCTATGGCGCTGCTGCGGCTGGCGCCCGCCTACAACGGCTTCCTACTCACGCACGCCGAGCGGCCCGACCTGCTGCCCCTCTACATTCCGTTCGAAGCCACGCCCGAACGGACCCTGTTCGTGACCATCTGGAACGACATCGTGTTTGCCTGGCGCGGCACATCTGAAGCCGACGAATGGCTGTCGGAGGCACTGGGCCGCTCGTGCAAGCTGGTGTACATGTCGGACATGGCCCGCCGCGACGTAGAGCCGGAATACAACCCCGAAGGTCAGCTCGTGAGCTTTGCCGATGGCTACCCGTTTCTGCTCATTGGGCAAAGCTCCTTGGATGAGTTGAACACCCGCCTCGCCGAACCCGTGGCTATGGACCGGTTTCGGCCCAACCTGGTGGTGAATGGCAGCGCCGCTTTTGCGGAAGACTCCTGGGCGCAGTTCCAGCTCGGCGGCCTGCCATTCCGGGCCGTGCGGGCCTGCGGGCGTTGCGTGCTCACCACCGTAGACCAGCAGACGGCCCAGAAAAACCCGCGTAGCGAGCCGCTTCGCACCTTAGCCAGCTACCGCACCGTCGATGGCAGCGTACAGTTCGGCCAAAACGTAACCGGCCCCGGCCGCGGCCACCTCCGCATCGGCGACGCTTTGCAAGTTGTCAGCACGAAGTGAGGTGATTGGGTGAGAAGGAGGTAACAGGTTTTTAGGTGACACGTGACAAGTAATTGGCGAGGTGGTGTGTTACGTAAGTCTTTTTGCCTCATTGCCTATCACTATTAACCTGTCACGTGTCACCTCCTCACCTAATCACCCCCTCAAAGCATGGACCGCGAATTTGTGCTCACTTTTCTTCGGGAATTAGCTGCCAACAACCGTAAAGCCTGGATGGATGAGCACCGTGCGGAGTATCAGCGGGCACGCGGAGCTTACACGGAGCTGGTGCGGGAGTTGCTTACGAGCTTGCAAGAGTTTGAGCCCGACGCGCGCGACCTGACGCCCTCCGACGTGATGTACCGCTTGCACAAGAACGACCGTTCGCAACGCGACCCTGAAATCTATAAGCGCCACCTGGGTGCAGGGCTGAAGCGGAACGGGCGGCAAAGTCCCTGGGCGGGCTACTTTGTGGCGCTGGAGCCGGGCGGCGAATCCTACGTGGGCGCCGGGCGCTGGGAGCCGGAACCGCAGCAGCTGGCCCGTATCCGGCAGGAAATTCACTACGACGCGCCCACCTTCCACGCGCTCCGCCAAGCCCCCGATTTCGTGCGCCACTTTCCCGCCGGCTTCGACCGAACCGACGTGCTCAAAACCGCCCCCAAAGGCTACGATCGAAACGACCCGAACCTTGAATGGCTGCGCCTCAAACGCTACTTCGTGTGGCGCCCCTTCCCCGACGCCGAAGTGCTCCGCCCCGACTTCCCCAAGCGCGTAGTAGAAGCCTGGCGCGCCGCGCAGCCGCTGGTCAGGTTTTTGAATGAGGCGATGAAGTGAAGTAAGATAGTGTCCTTGCGAGGCGCAGCCGTGGCAATCCTTCCTCTCTCTGAGACCAGCCTACTGAAGCAGTAAGCCCTTGGCGTTAGGTTAGTAAACTAATGCCAAGGGCTGGTCTGTATAGAAGAGGTGAGTCTTCGAGAGGAAGGATTGCCACGGCTGCGCCTCGCAAGGACAGAGGCTGCGCTGGAATGATGCTACTCTTAGAAGAGTCCGAACAACGTGCTGTTGATTCGTTCGATGATAATGCCTAGATCCTCGGGGTGTTGCACGTAGTCGAGCTTGTTGACGTCGATGATGAGTAGCTTACCGTACTTATAGCCGGCAATCCACTTCTCGTAGTGTTCATTGAGGTTTTTGAGGTACTCAATTTTGATGTTATTCTCGAATTCGCGGTTGCGCCGCTCGATTTGCTGAATGAGCTTGGGCAGGTCGGCGCGCAGGTAGAGCAGCAGGTCGGGCGGGTCTACCATGCTAATCATGGACTCGAACAGGCCCAGGTAGTTCTGGTAGTCGCGCTCCGACATGAGTGTCGATTCGTGCAGATTGGCGGCGAAAATGTGCGCATCCTCGTAAATAGTCCGGTCCTGAACCACGCCTTTACTGGCTTGTTGCAGCTCTTTGATGCGCTGCGTCTGGCGGAAACGGCTGTTGAGAAAATATACCTGCAAGTGGAAAGCCCACCGCGGCATATCGTCGTAGAAGTCCTTGAGGTAGGGATTGTGGTCGACGTCTTCGAGGAATACTTCCCAGTTGAAATGGTGCGCCAGCTTGTTGGCGAGCGTGGTTTTACCGGCCCCGATGTTGCCGACGATGGCAATGTGCATACGTGAAAAAGAAAGCGCACCTAACCGCCGCGGCTAGGCCCGAACCACAAAAATACAGAAGCCCTTGAAAGCCGCCGCACCTGTTTAGCTTGCTTCGGTTCTTTCTTATATTTACTCACTACCATATTTACTCCTGCTCCTCGGTAGCCTTACTCATGTCTGCTTCTCTGCCATCCTTCCTTTTGGAGCCTGAGCCGGGGCGTGCCCTGTTGCCCGGCGCGCAACCGCTCACGCTTCTACGCGACGAGCACGGGGCTCCACTCCTGCGCCAGCTCTACTACGCGCCAGAGCGGCTGCTCTACGTGCAGTGGTTTGGCAACCTAACTCCCGAGTCCGTTATTGCGGGGGCGGAAGCTATGCTCGATACGCTCCGGCAACTACGCCCACTCCTATTGCTCAACGACAAGAGCATTGCCACCGGCGACTGGCTGGAAGCCATGGATTGGGCCGAATTTGAGTGGCTGCCCCAGGTTCGGCAGTATGAGTTGCGGGCTTTTGCCTACGTTTTTTCGCCGGACATGCACAACCAGCTAGCGGCTCTTGAATTCATTGCCCGCGTTCGGCGCGACCTGGACATCCTGCTCTTCTACGACATTGACATTGCCCACCGCTGGCTACGCGACAAGCTGTAAGCAAAGGTCATAACGCAAAAAGCCTTCCTCCGCACTAGTGGCGAAAGAAAGCTTTTTGGTGATAATAGCTCGATTACTCGGCCATAACGCCTTTCACGTCGCGGGCTTTTTCCAGGGTGCGAAACTCACCTTGCCAAGAACGAATACGCACTCGCTCTTCCAGCGGCAGTTGCTCGCGCACTTCCTCGTAGCGAGCGTTCAGGCGGCCTAGCACGGCGGAAGCGTTGCTCCAGTCGGCGGCGGTCCATTGGCGGCGCTGGGCGCGGGTGGTTTCAATGAAGCGACCGTAGAGGTCGGGCAGCTCGGAGGCGCGGGCGCGGCTCAAAATTACCTTTTCGCCCAGGAGCCGGTCTTGCGACTGTTGAGCCGTTTCGGGCTTGCGGGCGGCCCGGTCGAGGCTGTCTTGCCGCGCCGACCAGTTGCTGTAGCGTTTTTTCTGCGTATTGTATTCGCGTTTGCCTTCCACCGTGAGACTGTCGACGGCCTTATCGATGCGCTTGCTTTGGCGGTCGAATTCGGCGGAAACCTTGGGCGATTCGCGCACCACATCTTCGGTTATGCGGTCCACTTTTTCATTCACCCACTCGGAGAAAATGCGCAAATCGCGCTCCACGGCCGAAGCAGTGCTGCTGGTGGTGCTGGTTGCCGGGCGCTTAGCGGGCGCGGGCGCGGGTGTTTTCTGCTGCGCTACTACCGCGGAAAAGGAAAGCAGACTGGCGGCCAACGCGAGAGGGAATAATTTCATGGGACGAAGAAAGTAAGAGCAGACAAAAACCAACGGCACGAACGGGTGCCATCGTATGCAGGAGCTGGCAATTTCTGGCCCAAAAACGAATACCGGTTGGGTTTGGGTTCGGTTTTCCGTGAAATAATGCCGTTTTTGCGCCCCATGTCACGCGTCGAACCTGCTTTTGCAACCATCCGGGCGGCCACTCTGGCCGACATTCCTACCATTATTGAGTTGGCCGAAGCAACCTGGGAGCCGACCTACCGCTTCATCATCTCGAAGGAGCAGATCGACTACATGTACCGCGTGATTTATACGCCCGCCTCGCTACACCGTCAGATGACCGACGACCGCCACACCTTCCTGCTGCTGCACCAGGAAGAGCAACCGGCCGGCTACGCCTCGTTTTCGCGGCGGCCGGTGGCCGAGCCGGTTTTCAAGCTGCACAAAATCTATCTGCTGCCTTCGCACCAGGGGCAGGGCCTCGGCCAACAGCTCTTGACGGCGGTGGAAGCCGCCGTGCAGCAAGCCGGCGGCCATACGCTGGAGCTGAACGTAAACCGCCACAATCCAGCCTTGGCCTTCTACGAGCGGCTGGGTTTCCAGCAGCACCGCGAAGAAGACATTCCCATCGGCCCCTACTGGATGAACGACTACGTGATGCGCAAAGAGCTGCGCTAATACTGGTTACACTTTAGCGGTGAAGATAGCTTAGCAGCCCAAACACGTGAAGCCTTCTTCGGCCAGTACAGCCCGCTGGCCGTAGTAGGAAGAGTTTCTACCTTGATTTTCCTTTCTTCATCCAGCCCCGGCTACCGCCTAGGCTTCATACTTCACCACATGGCTACCAAACTCACCGTCCTCAGCAATGGCTCTCTCCGCGTAGAGGGCACCGATTTTGAACTCGTCGATGCGCAGGGCCAGCCGTACGGGCTGGGCGGCCGGGAACGAATCAGCATTTGCCGCTGCGGTCTTTCCGGCAACAAGCCCTTCTGCGACGGTTCGCACAAAGGCCATTTCGAGCACGACGCGCAAGCTTTCGACCTGCCTGCGCCGGGCACTCCCGTAAAACCCGCCGTACCGCCCGGCACTCCTTCCGAGGCCGGCGGCACGCCGCTGGCGTAAAGTCACCGAACGTAGAAGCGGCGCTTCAACCCATCAAACGGCCTTGTTAACAGGCATTTTGGTGAGTTGAAGCGCCGCTTCCGCGTCTATGATATTATTGGTTAGGCTTTTTGGAACAGCTCGTTCACGAAGTCTACGTACTCCTGGCGGGCTTCTTCCTGCGACTTGCCCCGTAGGCTAGCCCAGGCATCATACTTGGCTATGGCTTTGAAGTCGAAGCCGCCGGGCCTCTCGCCGGTGCTGTCGCCTTCGCTGCCTTGCTTGTAGAGGGCGTAGAGCTTGAGCAGGCTCATGTTGTCGGGCTTGGAGGGCAGTTCTTTGCTGCGGGCAGCGGCGGCTTCAAATTCTTCGGGCGTGGCCATGTTGGGAGGTGGTTGAGGATGAATACTGCGGCCGGAGCCTGGTGGAGCTTTCGGCGGGAAAAGATACATATTGCCGCGGATATAGGCTGCATGCAGCGCTTTTTTGGCAGGCGTTGCACTGGCTTGGGGCGTAGCAGAATAGGCGAGCGGTACGGCGAAGGTGCGATGCGGCTCGTGAATAAGTAAGTTGCGCTGCCGATGCCGTTGTCGGCTGCCAGCTTAATCCGCTATGCGCCCCAAACTTTCTCTTCTCCTTCTCTTATTGCTGACCGGCTACCTCTCCGTAGCGCAAACGAAACCCAAGGTGCTGCAATTTCACAACCCGGCGGGAGTGGCGCCGCCCAAAGGCTACTCCCATGTTGCGAAAATCGACTTAGGAACGGCGACCATGCTCCTGCTTTCGGGGCAGGTGGCGCTTGATGCGCAGGGCAACACCGTGGGGCCCGGCGATGTAGGCAAGCAGGCGGACCAGGTTTTTCGCAACATCAAACAGCTAGTGGAAGCGTCGGGCGGCACGATGCAGCACGTAGCGAAGCTCTCCTACTTCCTGCTCGATATTTCGCAGATTCAGGCGGTGCGCGACGTGCGGGACCGATACCTCAATACCGCCGCGCCGCCCGCCAGCACCGCCGTACAAGTGAGCAAGCTGTTCCGCGACGACCTGCTCATTGAGGTGGAAGCTACGGTTATCATCCCCAAAAAGTAAACTTGCCGGAGTAAGGCACCAGAAGCTCTGTAACACGCAAGCTCGGCCAATTGTGGTCGGGCTTGCGTGTTTTTGCTGCGGATTGGCGGGTAAAACGCTTTATTGCGGCGTCCACCTTACTTCCCGCTCCTATGCGAAACTGGCTACTCACCTTTCCCGCCGTGTTGGCGGCCTCCTTGCTCCCTCATCTTGCTTCGGCCCAGAAAACTTACTTGCACTGCGGCCGACTGCTGGACATGCGCTCCGCCGGGGCCCGTGCGCAAACTGAAATGACCATTGTAATAGAGCAAGGCAAGGTGCTGGCCGTGGAACGCGGCTATACGGCTCCCTCTGGTCCGAAAGACCAGGTTATCGATCTGAAAAATCGCACCGTACTGCCCGGCCTCATCGACTGCCACGTGCACTTGGAAGGCGAAACCAGCAAGGATAACTTTCTGCGCGAATTCACCGAAAACCCCGCCGACGTGGCCTTTGGCTCCCTCGACCACGCCCGCAAAACGCTGTTGGCCGGCTTCACCACGGTGCGCGACCTAGGCGGCTCCGGCGTGAATGTGGCCTTGCGCAACGCCATCAACCGCGGGCAGGTGGTGGGGCCGCGCGTATTCACGGCGGGCAAAGCTATATCGGGCACTGGCGGCCACATGGACCCCACCAACGGCTACCGCCAAGACCTTATGGGCGTACCCGGCCCCGCCGATGGCGTAGCCAACGGCCCCGAGCAGTGCCGCCAAGCCGTGCGCGAACAATACAAGCGCGGCTCCGACCTCATCAAGATTGCCTCCACGGGTGGCGTGCTGAGCGTGGCTAAAGACGGCTCTTCGGCCCAAATGACGGAAGAGGAAATCCGCGCCATCGTGACCACGGCGCGCGACCTGGGCTTGAGCGTCGCCTGCCACGCTCACGGCGCCGAAGGCATGAAACGCGCCATCCGAGCGGGCGTGACCAGCATCGAGCACGGCACGCTCATGGACGAGGAAACTATGGAATTGATGCGCGCAAAAGGTACTTGGTACGTGCCAACTATCACCGCCGGTAAGTCGGTGGCTGACTCGGCGAAGATTCCTAATTACTACCCAGCCCTCGTGACGCCCAAGGCCCTAGCCATCGGCCCCAAACTCCAGGACACATTCGGCCGCGCCTACAAGAAGAAGGTGAAAATTGCTTTCGGTACTGATGCCTCCGTGTTCCGGCACGGTGTAAATGCGCTGGAATTTCGGTACATGGTGGAAGCTGGTATGCAGCCGCTGGAAGCCTTGCGCACGGCCACGGTCAATGCCGCTGAGTTGCTCGGCCAGACGCAGAACCTAGGCACCCTCGAAGCTGGCAAGCTCGCCGATGTAGTGGCCGTGGAAGGCGACCCAACGCAGGACATCAACGCCATGCAAAAAGTAAAATTCGTGATGAAGCAAGGCGTGGTATACCGACAGGAGTAGCACAAGCTAGGCTGGTGTGTGGGCTGATGAAAAGCTTGCTTTAAGAACCTCAACTGCAACATTTACGCAACCAAACCGCGTAACAGGAAGCTCCCCACTTCCCGCTATGAAACCTACCGACCTCAACAAACTCGTCCAGAAGTTCCTGCAATACAAGCTCACGGTAGCCTTTGCCGAGAGCTGCACGGCGGGCCTGCTGGCGTCGGAGTTCGTGAGGGCTACGGGTAGCAGTGAGGTGCTGCTCGGCTCCGTCGTGACGTACCATCCGCTGGCCAAGCAGCGGCTGCTTGGCGTGAAGAAGGAAACCTTGGAACTCTACACCGCCGAAAGCCAGCAGGTGACCAATGAGATGGTAATGGGTCTGCACAAGCACCTGCCCACCGCCAACATTTGCGTGGCCGTCACGGGCCTCTGCGCCAGCGGAGCCTCCGAATCGGACGACAAGCCGGTGGGCACCATGTATTTCACGGTGCTCTATCAAAACCGCGCCTACGAGCTGCGGCAGGAGTTCGAGGGCAGTTGCGACAAAGTGCGCCAGTTAGCCGTCGACTTCATCCTCGACTACCTCAACAACCTACTCGACACCCACGCCGAGCAGCAAGCCGGCGAGGCCGTAGCGGAGAAAACAGAGTAACTGATGTTACGCAACGAGTCGGGCGAGTTGTTGATACATAGCTTTCACGCCT
>NZ_JBTYZO010000036.1:10543-53316 GCF_057808495.1 Hymenobacter sp. M1-2 | reverse complement strand
CCGCGTAGCGGTGCCAGATCGGCGGGCGTCTCTGGCACCGCTACGCGGCGCAGGGCCGTTTTGGGCCGGGTGTTCTACAAACCTTCAGCCGCGACGCGGCTACCCCGCAACTTGGGTCGGCTAGTGCGAGAAGCAGCTGCCATAACGGCGCCCCGCGCATCCGAAGCCTGAGCTGCTCGGCCAGGCGGTGCGGCAGCAGGCCCCGAAGCGCCGCCCGTAACGCCCAAAGCAGCGGAATTAGCTAGTGGATGGACCTTCGGGAGCCCCAGACGGAGCTTCGGTTGCCCCAGACGGAGCTTCGGGAACTACAGATGGTGCTTCGGAAGGTGCAGACACGGCTTTGGGAGGTGCAGACAGAGCTTCGGATGCTACAGACGCGGCTTCGGGAGGTGCAGATGCGGTTTTGGTCGGGGATGAGAGCGTCTCAGGGCCTGGGTGCCGGCTGGGGCGGTGGCTTTTCCAGGACTCGCGCACGACCCGTCTGGTAGTATTCCTCGCGGTCAATGCGGCGTGTCTCGGAGATTGGGCATCAGCACCCCGAGACACACCCTGAGAAAGCCAGGCGCGTAAGTCCTGGTTTTATATCTTCGGGGCCTAGTAAGAATCAGTAAAACCGGCCGTGCGCGGCGCCGTCTGCACGACAAATCTCTTTTGTAATGGCCAAGAAAACCGCCCCTGCGTCGCAGCTGGTCCACATCCAGTCGCCGGGTACCGATAATACGCCGCTTTCCAAGGCGCAGAAAGAGTTCAACCGCCTCACCAAGCGCATTGCCAAGCTGGAGCAGGAAGTGGTAGCCTTCCGCGAAGCCGCCACCCGCCTGCGGCAGCGTGTGCAGACCGAGTACCGCCCCCTCCAGGCCCGGCACAACGACCAACGAGCGGCCTTCGTGCGCCTGCTCGACCAGGCTTTCGATACCCGAAAACTCACCAAAACGGAGCGCGGCAAAATCGTGGACCTGATTCTGAACGTGTGCTACGACCTGATCGAACGCGGCTACGACGACCTGAAGCCCATCTTCGAGAAGCACGATGCCCAGAGCTTCGACGAGGTCGATGCCGAGTTGGATGCCCAGGCCGCCGAAATGATGAAACAGATGTTCAGCCAGCGGTTCGGCATCACCTTCGACCCGGCGGTGGACGTGAGCACCCCGGAGAAGTTCGAAAACTACGTGGCCCAGCAGATGGCCGTGCAGCAGGCTACCGCCGCCGAGCAGGCGCAGCAGCAAGCCGAACGCCGCGCCCAGCGCCCCAAAACGGCCAAGCAGCAGGCCGCCGAAGCCAAAAAGCAGGCCGAGGAAAAGAACATCACCAAAGCCGTGCGGACGCTCTACATGGACCTGGTTAAAGTGCTGCACCCCGACCGGGAGCCCGACGAAGCCGAGAAGGCCCGCAAAACCTCCCTGCTGCAACGAGTCACGCTGGCCTACGAAGACAACGAGCTGCTGACCCTGCTGCGCTTGCAGCTGGAGCTGCAACGCATCGACCAGACCCACCTCGAAAACCTGGCGGAAGACCAGCTGCGCTACTACAACAAGCTGCTGCGCGAGCAGGCACGCGAGCTGGACGACGCGCTGTACGAGGAGCAGATGGACCTGGCCGACTTCAGCGGGCAGTCCTACTACGGCCTGCCCACCGCCGCCACCCTGGACTACGACTACAAGCGGCAAAAAGCC
Source organism: Hymenobacter sp. M1-2 (assembly GCF_057808495.1). Lineage (NCBI taxonomy): Bacteria > Pseudomonadati > Bacteroidota > Cytophagia > Cytophagales > Hymenobacteraceae > Hymenobacter > Hymenobacter sp. M1-2. The sequence continues at coordinate 51,643 of NZ_JBTYZO010000036.1, read as the reverse complement.
CAGCTGGAAGCTAAAATCAAGCAGCTGGCCGCCGACGTGCAGGCGTATGAGCAAGACCCGGCCGCGCTCAAAGCCTTTTTGAAGGCCTACAGGATTCCGAAGCCCGGCCAGGGGCCGATTGTTATTCACCTATAGAGACGCCCGGTATCGTGGCTTGGTCTGGCCCACTGGCCGCCAGGTTCTCCGTGGGCCATTGCGCGAACTACCGGCTCTTGTGCTGCCTTGGCGGCGGGCCAAGCAGCTCGTAAGCCCCCAAAGCCGTAAGGAGCGGCTGCGGCGGCGAGGCACAGGAGTTGGCTGAAACGGACTTACTCCGCTAGCGTAGCGGGTGCGGTGGGCTGCCGAAGGAAAGTAGGCCGGAGGCGAGGTTGGGAATAAACATTCCGCGCCGTTTTGCGTGTTAGTTGCTGGCGGCTGGCGGTGATAAACCCGTGCCGGTTGCGTTTATTTGCTTCTTTCCCGCTTTGGGGGTTGCCTATGCTGGCCCGTCCATCTGCTTTACATGACCAATAAAGAAATCAAAGCCCTTATCTCCCTGCTCGACGATCCAGAAGTCGCGCCGCAGATTCAGGACCGGATACAGAACCTGGGCGAGAGTATCATTCCGTTTCTGGAAGAGTCGTGGGAAGAAACCCTGGACCCGCAGCAGCAGCAGCGGCTCGAAGACCTGATTCACCACTTGCAGTTCGAGGGCTTGCAGCAGCGCCTGCGCGTATGGCGCGAATCGGGCGGGGAAAACCTGCTCGAAGGCATGTGGCTGCTCAATTCCTACCAATATCCCGATGCCGATTTGCAGAGTCTGAACCGCGCCATCGAGCAGTTGCGATTTGAAGTATGGACTCTGCTGCGGCCCGAAATGCTGCCCACCGAGCAGGTGCAAGTGCTGAACCACGTGCTGTTTCGGGTGCACAAATTCGCCGCCAACACGCAGAACTTCCACTCGCCGGCCAACTCCATGCTGCACCGTGTGCTGGAAACCCGGCGCGGCAACCCGCTTACGCTGTGCGTAATCTACCTGCTGGTGGCGCAGCGCCTCAGGCTGCCGGTGTTCGGCGTGAACCTGCCCAACCTGTTCGTGCTGACTTACCGCCCGGAAACGCCGCAACTTGACGCCTTCTACATCAACTGCTACAACCGCGGCCTCATCCTGACCCGCACCGATATAGAGCATTACATCGTGCAGCTCAACCTCACCTCCAACGACATCTTCTACGAGCCCTGCACCCACCTCGACATCGTGCGCCGGGCGCTGCGCAACCTGCAACTCAGCTTCGAGAAGCTCCAGGAACCCGCCAAAGCCGCCGAAGTAGCCCAGCTCCTCGGCATCCTCACCAACGAAGAAAGCTCCACCACCGATAATCCGGAAGAGGAAGAATAGACGCAATACCCCGCTGTCATTGCGAGCAGCGCGAAGCAATCCTTCCTCTCAAAGCGCGAAACTTCCTGAAACGATAAGCCCTTGACGTCTGTGCTGGCGTCAAGGGCTTGTCTGCTTATGAAGCTGGTCTCACAAGGAGGAAGGATTGCTTCGTCGTGCCTCCTCGCAATGACAGCAGGATTATCTAATTCCGCTTGATGAGGCAGCCGGCGCCGCGCTTATCGGGTACGCCGGCGGGGCGGCCGGCGAGTAAATTATCTAGGGCTTGTTGCACGTAGCGCTCCTTCACGTCGCCTTCTACCAGCGGGTTATCGTCGATGGCGCCTTTATAGCGGACCGCGAAACCATCGCCGGCGGGCTGGAGCAGCACCACTTCGGGCGTTTTGGTGGCGCCGAGCAGGCCGCTCACTTTCTGGCCTTCATCAGTGAGCAAAGGCAAGTCGGCGGTGGCCTTGATTTTGAGCTTGTCGGCTTCGCTTAAGTCGGCGCTGGCTTCCAGGTTGATGGGCGCGTTGATGAACAGAAACTGCACGCCGCGGCCGCCATACTGCGAATTGAGCGCGGCTAGCCGGTTTTGATAGAGCTTGGAGTATGCGCAGCTCGGATTCAGAAAAACTACCACTACGGCTTTGCTGCTGGCGTAGCTTTTCAGAGCCACGTCGGCGTTAGCGTTATTTTTCAAGCTGAAGTCGCTCACGGTGCGGCCACCCTGGGCGCGGGCTACTCCCACGGCCGCTACGGTGAAGAGTAGGGCAGCAGCAGCGATAATAGAAAGGCGACGAATGGACATGGAAGTTGAATGATTGAATGAATGGGTAAATGGCTAAATCAAGAGGCATCGTTGAACGGGCAGCCATTCAATCATTCAGCCATTCAGCCATTTCACTAATGGCGTAAGTTAGCACGTAATCGGGAGCTGGGCGCTGGTACTGAATCTGGTGTTGGCTGCGAGAGTTTTCGACGAGCAGGTGTCCCGTCAACACACCTGCCTCTCGCAGCCCAAACGGATCGAGCAAAATTTGCTCCTTGAACACCAGGCCCCGGCGGCTATGCAGCTTATAGAGTGTTTCTTTGGCACTCCAGTACACGCTGTGTTTGGCTGTGTCGTCCCCGGCGTCAGCGCGCTCGGCTTCCGATAGAAACCGCGGCGCCAACTTTTGCGCTTTGGCTCGTACCAGTTCAATATCTATGCCAACGACGGCGCCGCGTGCTACCACCGCCGCCACCCATTCGCCGGAATGGGACAGAGACACGCCCAAACCCGGTATTTCCGCGAAGAACGGCCGGCCGTTAGCATTGTTGCAGAGCGTGGCGGGCATATCGGTGAGCTCCCGTAGCAGGCAATGAGCCAGCGCGCGGCCCGTCAGCCATTGCCGGGCGCGGGTTTCGTCGCGGCCCGCTGGAAAGTGGGCAGTGTAGTGCAATAAATTAGGCAGCAGCGGCCACAGCGCCTCAATCGGTTCCGTAAGCTGCCACAGCCCGAGCAGTGCCTGGCTGGAGATAGGGGAGATGGAATGCAGCGGCAAAATGGAAAACGGTAAGTGAGTAAGTAGGCAAAGATACGGGGGTACAAGACCCGCCTGTCATTGCGAGGAGGCACGACGACGCAATCCTTCCTCTCAGAGAGCCAAGTTTCCTACACAGACAAGCCCTCAACATCCACGGCGGAGTTGAGGGCTTGTTGCTTCAAGTACGGTTCGCGCTATGAGAGGAAGGATTGCTTCGCTTTGCTCGCAATGACACACCGTGCGCCGCGCGAAGCCAGCAGGCGCTACCTTCGCGGCATGCCTTTTCTTTATCGTCCGCAGGTTCAGAAGCTCGCGGCTCTCACGGGCCACCGCGACTGTGTGTACGCGCTGGCTGGTACGGCCGGCGCTGATACGTTCTACTCAGCTGGCGCTGATGGACTCGTGGCGGCCTGGAGTGCGGAGGAGCCCGAAAAAGACGGCGAGCTGATAGCCAAGGTGGAAAACTCGGTGTACGCGCTGCTGCACTTGCCCGTGCGCAACCTGCTGGTTATTGGGCATAATTTCCAGGGGGTGCAGGCTATTGATCTGACCGAGAAAAAACTGGCTTTTGCCACAGCCCTGCCGCCCACTGCCATTTTCGATATCATCCACTCCGAAGCCCGGCAGCGAGTATACGTGGCGTTGGGCGATGGTACGCTGGCCGTGCTGCGGACAACTGATTTCAAGGTGGAAACCCTGCTGAGACTGTCCGACAAAAGCCTGCGCTGCCTGGCGCTGCACCAGGAGCGTGGTGAGCTAGCCGTGGGCGGCTCCGATTGGCAGTTGCGCGTACTGGACGCCGATTCTTTGGCTGTCAAGCACGAGTGGGAAGGTGCCACTAACTCGATATTTACAGCGGCTTACTCGCCCGATGGAAGCTACCTGCTCACGGCGGGCCGCGATGCGCACTTGCGCCTCTGGGACGTAGCGACCGGCTATGCTGAGCAACATAACATCGTGGCGCACCTTTTTGCTATAAACCACGTGGCTTTTAGCCCCGACGGGGCGCTGCTGGCCACGTGCAGCATGGATAAGAGCATCAAGCTCTGGGACGCCGAAACGCTGCAATTGCTGCGGGTAGTAGACAAGGCGCGGCACGCGGGCCACGGCACTTCCGTCAACAAGTTGTTTTGGCCGGGAAGGCAGAATAGGCTAGTTTCGTGTAGCGACGACCGTAGTTTGGCCGTTTGGCAGCTTAGTATTGAGTAGTTGGTAGTGAGTAGTAAGAGGAACAGCGCAGGAAATGCTTTGCCGCCGCTGCTTTCTCTACGTCCTCTTGAGCGGCTATACCCACTACTAAACACTCACTTCCCTCTACTACAGAATGAAAATTACCGCCCTCGATATCCGCCAAAAGACCTTTGAAAAAGCCTTTCGGGGGCTCGACAAAGACGAAGTGCAGGCGTTTCTGCTCACTCTCTCCCAGCAGTGGGAACGAATGGGCGACGAAAACCGCGAGTTGCGCGTCAAGCTCGAACACGCCACGCAGGACGTGAGCAAGATGCGCGAGGTGGAAACCAGCCTCTACCGCACCCTCAAAACCGCCGAAGACACCAGCAACAGCATCACGGAGCAGGCCCAGCGCGACGCTGAACTCCGTATCCGCGAAGCCCAGCTCAAAGTAGAGCAGCTTCTTGCTGATGCCCGCCAAAAAGCCCGTTCCGTAGTGGAGGAAGCGTATCAGCAGGCCGAGAAAACGGTTGCCGAGATGCAGAAGGAGGTGAATGGCCTCGGCCAGGAGTGCCAGCGCCTCGAAGCCCAGCTCGATAGCCTCGTGCGCGACCTGCACAATCTGGCTTCCGACGCGCTCGACAAGGTGGAAAAAGCCAAAGCCCGGCCCAAAGCCAGCACGGCCGCCATCCTTTCCCGCGCCGCTAGCGTAAAGGTGAATCGTCCCGATCATTCACCCGAAGCCAGCACCTCTATGTTTATTACCTCCTCATCTACTTCATCGGTAGCGGCAGTGGCCGGTGCATCGGCTGCTTCGTTTGGCGGCTCGGCCCCAGTGGCACCCGAAACCCGGCCCGCCGCGCCTCAGCCCGCCGTCCTCCAGCCCGGCAGCTATAACCCCAAGCCCGGTCAGCAACCCGACCCCGGCGCCCCCGCCCAGACTCCCGGCCCCGACATTCAGCCCAACCCATCTCCCGACGAAAACCCCGGCCGCGTTGATCCTTCGCGCATCTACCAGCCGGAGCCGGCTCGCGTGCCCGATCCTACCGGACCCACCATTGAGCCCACCGCGCCCGACATTCAGCCCTTCGGCCCCGGCCAGCCCGAGATTACGCAGCCCGAGCCGGCCCGCCACCCGGGTATGGCCGCCGCGTCGTCGGAGAAGTCGTTCTTTGACGAAATCTGAACCGCGGATTCGAGCGGATTTTTCGGATTCCACGGATTTTGTGGCCGATATACGAAGCCTGCCTTTTGGCGGGCTTCGTTTTTTTGTAGCGCTGAGTTGATGCTTCTTTGTTGTGCCTAAGCTGTTCGGGATACGCTGGTCAATGTAAATTTCCAGGCAAAGCTTTTTTGCCAGTACATCAGTTAATCAACCCAACAACGAATCAGCACATTAGCACATCACCTCATCAGCACATCAACATCATGGGCCAGATTGCACTGGAAGGAATGGAGTTTTTCGCGTTTCACGGCTATTATGACGAGGAGCAGAAGATAGGGAACAAGTATGGCGTGGACCTGTATTTGGAAACCGACCTGCACGCGGCTGGGGCTTCGGATAAGTTGCAGCAGACCGTGAACTACGAGGTGCTGTACCGGGTGGTAGCGGAGGAAATGCTGGCTCCCGCGCGCCTTTTAGAGCATTTGGCTCACCGCGTAATTGACCGGGTGTATTCCCGGTTTCCGTTTGTGGCTGCCGTGAAGGTGAGCGTGTACAAATTCAATCCGCCGCTAGGTGGTATTTGCCACACCGCAAAGGTGACTTTGGAGGAGAAGCGTTGACGCCTTCGGGTGGCTCAGCATGACGGTACGGATGTGCGGGCGATTTTCTAGGTGGCTTCTCTTGCCCGAAAACCTTGCTTGGAAGCTTCCAGGCAAGGTTTCTTGCTTTCAGCGGCGAGTTGACTTTGCGGTTGGTAAAAAAATTTATGGGAGCTTGTAACGAACGGGCCGTGTGCTGGTACTCCTGCCATCACCACTCTACAACCGCCTTGTGTATTGTCAACTTCAACTCAGCCTTTGGTGGAAGCCTCAATCAGCGACGAAGCCCTGATGGCCCGCGTGCGGGCCGACGACCTGGACCAGCTGACGCTGCTGTTTGAACGGTACCAGGCGGCGCTGTTCGGCTTTCTGTGTCGTCTCAATGGGGGCGACCGGGAGGTAGGGCAGGATCTGACTCAGAACGTATTTTACCGCGTGCTGAAGTACCGCGCCAGCTACCAGCCGGGGCAGCCGTTTCGGGCCTGGATTTACCAACTGGCCCGAAACGTGCACGCCGACCACTGGCAGCAGCAACGGCCCACCGACGACGTGGAGAAAATGGAACGCACCTCGGCGCACGGCCGGGCAGCGCAGGCCCAGCTCGCCACCGACGACCGAAACCAGGCGCTGCAAGAGGCCTTGGCGCTGCTGCCCGCCGCTCAGCGCGAAATCCTGGTGCTGCACCGCTTCCAGGGCTTCGATTACGCCGAGATAGGCGAAATGCTCGGGTGCTCAGAAGGAGCCGCCCGCGTGAAAGCCCACCGGGCATTGGAGGCCCTGCGCCGTATTTACCTTAGTTAAACTGCTTGCCGCTGAGGCACCTCAAGCGAAGCCATGAACTCAACTTCTCCCGATCTGCTCAGTCCTGCATGTGCCGCTATCCGGCCGCTCCTGCCCGACTACGCCGACCATGCACTATCAGCCACCGAAATGGCCCAGGTAGCTGCCCACTTGCCCACTTGCCCGGCCTGCCAAGCCGAGCTAGCACAACTGAATATCCTGTTCAGCGACCTAGACGCTCTACCATCGCTGCCCCCACCACTGGTGTTGCGTGAAAACTTTATGGCGTTGCTGGAGCAGGAAAAAGCTGCTCTAGCCGCTGCTAAGGCCGAAGCCCCACCCTTAACTATTGCCGTTTCCTCACCACAAATAATAGCGCCAGAGAAAGAGACCGGGCGCGTGGTGTCGATGTGGGGCGCAAGCTCGGGGGCATGGCTGCGCATAGCCGCTAGTGTTGCTTTGCTGGTGCTAGGAGTAGCGTTGGGCCTCACGGTCCGGTTTGGGCAGCGGCCCGATGTGGCAGCCACTCCCCCCAAGCCCGCGTCGTTGTCGGTGCAGCTGGCGGCGGCGGTGCGGGAGCCGGCCACGGCTACTGAACGGTTGCAGCTCGTGAATGAAGCCCCTACCCGCGTGGAACCCGGCAACCCCGCCGTACAGGCGCTCATTCACACCCTCGACACCGACCCCAACCCCAACGTGCGCCTTGCGGCCTGCAAAGCCCTTTACCGCCTCCGCGCCGACCCACGCGTAGGTCCCGCGCTGGTGGACGCCCTGCCGCTGCAAACCGATCCGAACGTGCAAATCACCCTGATTGAGCTGCTCGTGACCTTGCGCGAAGCCCGCGCCGTGCCCCATCTCCAACAGCTGTCCCAGCAGCCCGATGTTCTGCCGGCTGTGCGCCAGCAAGCGGAAAGCGGCGTTGGCCTGCTGATTTAAGCAAGGCACGGCCCACACCTAATCTGCTTCACTTTTTCAACCCACCGTACGGCATTCACTTAGTTGGTAGCCCGACAGCTTAGTACGGCACTGGCCGCGCTGTGCACTCGGCTGCGCCAAACGCTACCACGTGAAATCCTTGTCTTGCCTTGACATTCAGCTTGATACCATGAAAAAATTTAAAACCCTCGCCCTGCTCGCCTTACTGACTGGCAGTCCGGCGTTACTTCGAGCCCAGGAGTACAAAGCCAAGTTTTCGAATAAGCAAGACCGTAAAGTTGTGCTGGAAATGCAGGCCAGCGACGTGACGGTGGAAGGCTACGACGGCGACGAAGTGGTGATTCGCGGTAACGGGTTCGAGGAGCCGCCCAAGCGGGCCGAAGGTCTGCGCCCGGTCTACAACACCGCCGAAGACAACACCCGCATGGGCCTGGCCGTGACCAGCGCCGCCGGCAACACGGTACGCATCGTGAAGGCTTCGCGTAAATCGGCCACTTACACCATTCAGGTGCCGCGCCGGGCCGATGTGGTTTTCACGCAAACCAACTGGAACGGTGGCGAACTGGAGATGCGCGACTTGGCGGGTAGGATAGAGGCCACGCTGAAAGCAGGCGATTTGCGAGCCACAAACATTGCTGGCCCAGTGGTAGCCAACTCCGTGAGCGGCGACATTACGGTGCGCTTCAGCGCGGTGCCTGCCACTCCCAGCGCCCTCTCTTCGGTGAGTGGAGACGTGGATGTGAGCATGCCTGCCCCCGCCAAAGCCACGTTGGACATGCGCACCATTTCGGGTGAAATCTACACCGACTTCGAACTGGCGCTGGGCAAAGGTGCCGATGGCCTGCACCACGTGGGCGGCCAGACAGTAGATGGCCGCGTGAACGGCGGCGGGACCAATATATCGCTCAAATCGGTGAGCGGCGACATTTTCCTTCGCAAAGCCAAGTAGCCGCTCTTTCTCATGTTTCCCCAACCATTGTCCTCCTCAGTTATGATACGGTTTGGATTTCTTTTGCTGCTCGGCGCATTGCTGAGTGGCGGGCGGCCCGCAGCGGCCCAGCGCATCATCGACCAGAATGCTCCCCTCAAGGCCGGGCAGCGGGTGTTGCTCAACCTCAAGCACGCCAATACCATTCGCGTCCGGGCAGCTAGCGGCTCCGAACTGAAGGTGCACGCCAGCGTGAACATCAACCAAAACCGCCTCAACGACGCGCTAACCCTGCGCATGGACCGCGGCACCAGCGAAATAGCCGTGGTGTCGGAGCTGGATATGAAGATGCTGGAGCGTGCTCAGCCCGGCGACTGCCCGCCCGACGGGAGCGGCTCCTACTACGGCAGCAATTGGGGCGGCAAAAACAGCGGCCAGCGCGTGTGCGTGAGCATCGACTACGAAGTGAGCCTGCCGGCTGGCACGGAGCTACAGGTGAAAACCATCAGCGGCAACATTGACATCGACGGTCTGACGGGGCCTATTGATGCCAAGTCGATCAGCGGGTTTGTGGATATAAGCTGGCCCGCAACTCAAGGAGCCGTCCTGGCGATGAAAACCATTACGGGCGAAGTCTATACCGACCAGGATGTGGCCTTCATCAACCGCAAGGAGAATCCGATAGTCGGCTACGAACTGAAGGGCACGCTCCGGGGTAGCGGGCCATCCTTGCAACTGGAATCGATTAGTGGCGACGTGTTCTTCCGCAAGCGCAAATAGCCGCCAAGCATCGCTGAAACCCATTTCCTTGTCATCCTTAGCCTTAGCCTTCACGATGAAAACTTTTCTGACTACCGCCTTTTGCGCTCTCACGGCCCTGGCTGCCACGGCACAGTCGGGCACCGGGCCGGAATTCAAAAGCACCTGCGACAATGAGTGGCAGGGCAACCGCAAGCAGTATTGCGAAACCCGCGACCTGACGATGCCCGCGCCCGCGTCTGGCCAGGCGCTAACCGTGAACGGGGGCAAGAACGGCGGTATCACGGTGCGCAGCTGGTCCGGCACCGATGTGCGCGTACGGGCCCGGGTACAGATCTGGGGCGGCAGCACCGATAAGCTGCAAGAGCAGGCCAAAACCATTAAAATCAACACCGCCAACAACACGCTCAAAGCCGAATCCAGCGCCGGTGAAGAGTGGTCGGTGAGCTACGAAGTGTTGGTACCGCAGAAGACGGCCTTGGCCCTCACCACCCACAACGGCGGCATTCACATCGAAAACGTGCAGTCGACGATGGAGTTTGAGGCTCAGAACGGTGGTATTTCCTTGAAGGGCGTTGGCGGTGACGTCCGCGGTAAAACCCAGAACGGGGGCGTGAATGTGGCTCTAACCGGAACGGAGTGGGAAGGCAAAGGTCTGGACGTGAAGACAACCAACGGCGGTATCACGTGGCGCATTCCCGAAACCTATTCGGCCCAGCTCACCACCCGCACCGTGCACGGCAACGTGAGCACCGACTTCCCAATGACGGTGCAAGGCCGCATTGGGCGGGAACTCAATATTAAGCTCGGCAAAGGTGGTGCTCCAGTATCCGTGGTGACAACCAACGGCGGCGTAACCGTGAGGCGGGCGGAGAAATAAACGCGAGTTTGGGAAGGCAACTTCAACAACTTCTCCGGCCCACAAGGCCGGCATGGGCAGACGGCCGGCGAATACTGGAAGACGGGCTTTACAAGCACAAGCCCAAACAGCTGCCTACTCCAGCAAAGGCTTGTGAGCCAGTGGTAGCGGCCCTATTTTGAGATTGTGAAAGGCGTTTTGATTAGACACACGAAAAATTTCGTAGATTAAACTTGCTTCTACGACATGCTTCGTATATGTTTGACCTACGAATTAGTTCGTAGAATGTCTAAAAGCCTTTTCCCATGAGTCAGAAACCCATTCCCAAGCCCACCGAATCGGAGCTGGAGATTTTGCAGGTGCTGTGGCAGCACGGCCCCAACACCGTCCGGTTCGTGAACGACCAGCTGAGCCAGAAGCGCGAAGTCGGCTACACCACCACGCTCAAAATCCTGCAACTCATGCTCGACAAGGGCTTGGTGCTGCGCGAGGACGACAGCAAAACGCACGTCTACCGCGCCGCCGTGCGCGAAGGAGAAACCCAGGGCCTGTTGCTCGACCGTTTCGTGGAATCCGCTTTTGGGGGCTCGGCCATGAAGCTCGTGATGCAGGCCCTTGGCAACCGGCATACGTCGGCGGAGGAGCTAGCCCAGATTCGGAGCTTGCTCGATGACATGGAAAATCAGCAGAACGACAACCCGCAACCAAGCAAGCAATGAACTGGCTCGAACAACTATTGCCTCCGGCGCTGGTGCGCGCCCTGGGCTGGACGCTCGTTCACTCACTTTGGCAAGGAGCCGTAGTAGCGCTGGCCCTAGCCGGATTGCTGCTGCTGTTGCGCCGCCATCAGGCCACGGTGCGCTACAATGTGTCGGCGGTGGCGCTGGTGGTACTGCTTGGATTGGCTGCCGTGACGTTCGTGCGTCATTATTACGCGGCCCGAGTGGCGGAAATCAACGCTACCACTCTCGTGGTAAACACTGATTCGGCGCCAAGCTCGGCCGGGCCTCTTGCCGTAGCCTCCGCAGCCTCCGTTGCCTCTCCAGCCAGTTCCATGCAAGCCTGGATAACGTATTTCGACCAAAACCTGCCCGTGTTGGTGGCGGCTTGGCTGCTCGGCCTGCTGGCCATGACGCTCCGCCTGCTTGGTGGCCTGGCCTACGTGCAGCGCCTGCGCCACTACCGCGTGCAGCCCTTGGAAGAAGAGTGGCAGCAGCGGCTGGCGGCACTGGCCACCCGCGCGGGTTTGCAACGGCCGGTGGCGTTGCTGGAATCGGCGCTGGTGCGGGTGCCGGTGGTGGTGGGCCACCTGCGTCCTATGATTCTGCTACCGCTGGGAACCGTGGCGGGCCTGAACTACGGCCACCTGGAAGCCATTCTGGCGCACGAGCTGGCCCACGTAGCCCGGCGCGACTATCTGCTGAATCTGTTGCAGTCCGCAGCCGAAACGGTGTTCTTCTACCATCCGGCCGTGTGGTTCATCTCGGCCTGCCTGCGCACGGAGCGCGAAAATTGCTGCGACGATGCTGCTACGGCGCTAGTGGGCGGCAACCCGCTGACATTGGCCCGCGCCCTGGCTGCTTTGGCCGAACAGAGTTTGGCACCGCAAGCCGCACCGCGTTTGGCGATGTCGGCGGTGGGACCCGATGGCTCGCTGCTAGGCCGCATCCGGCGGCTGGTACAAGGACGCGACACGCCCACATTCTCGGAAGGCTTTATGGCGGCTTGCGTGGTGCTGGGGGGCTTGATACTGCTTAGCACCGCCGTGGCCCTCGCCGACCCGCAGCCTGCTTCGGACAAAAGTGGCCTGACCGGCTCCTTGCACCGCCTGCCCTTCCTGACCGCCGAGGATGATACCACCCGCAAAGCCACGGAAACGGCACCGGCCACAACCCTGATGCCCAAAGCGCCGGCCGTAGTAGAAGCAACAGAGCCAGCTGTAACAAAAGCCGCGGAAGCAGCAACGATTGTTACTGCTGATGACGATAAAAAAGCCAAAAACAAGCGCAGCCGCACCAAGCAGGTGGTAGTGGTGAACGAGGACGAGCCGCGCCGAGGCCGCCGTGGCGGGCCGGGCACGGTTGTCATCGAGAAGGATAAGAAAGGCCGCCTGACGGAGCTGTACGTGAACGGGCAGCGGGTAGACGCCGCCACTGCCGACGTTAAGAAGAAAGGAAAGAAGGCCGATAGCCAGACCCAAGTGATTCGCATAGGCCCCGGTGATGCCCAGGCTTTCCATTTCGACAACGACTTCGCCCGCAGTTTCCGCTTTGAAACTATGCCCGGCATGTCGCGGGCTGAGCAGGAGCGTATGCGCCGCGAAGTGCGTGAGCAGGTACAAGAGGCTCGCCGCCAAGCGTACGGTGGCAAAAACGGCCGCAGCTACTCTTTCAATTTTCATAATGATGGTGGCGGGAGCGAGTTTTATGACGACGACCTCACGCGCGACGCCCTCACACAGGCCGAGCGTGGCCTGCGTGAAGCCGAACGCAACGCCAAAACGGACGAGGAGCGGGGGCGAATCCGGGAAAAGCGGGAGCGGTTGGCTGAGCGCCGCCATGAGCTGGAAGATGAAGATGCCGAGGAAGCCCGCCACGAAGCCGAAGAGGCGCGCCAGGAAGCCATGCACGAGGCAGAAGATGCCATGCGGGACGAAGAAGATGCCCAGCGCGATGCCGAAGAAGCGCGTCGTGATGCCGAGGAGGCCCACCGCGACGCGGCCGTTGCCCGGCGCGATGCTGACGAAAGCCGCCTGATTAAGGAAGCTGTAGTGAGTGAGCTGCTGCGCGACAAATTGATTGAAGACCGTGGCAATTTCAGCTTTACGCTTCGGCGCAGCGGGTTCACGGTGAACGGCAAAAAGCAGCCGGACGCCATGCTCAACAAATACCTTAAGCTGTATGAGCAGCGCAGCGGCAAGAAGATGAGCGACACTGGCGGCTTCAGCATCAGTGAGAATACCACTGGCTCCAACATGTACGTGGATGACATGCCCCGCCCACCTCGGCCGCCGCGCGCCCCACGGGCACCACTAGCGCCCCGGGCGCCGCGTGCCCCCCACGCTCCAGGGGCTCCATACATTTCGGTTACGCCTCCAATTCCACCTATGCCGCCCACGCCGCCCACACCACCGCGCATCAACACCGACCGTATCCGGGAAGAGCTGCGCAAGGATGGGCTAATAGGAAAGGACGACAAAAGCTTTCAGTTTCAGCTCAACAGCAGCGGCCTGCGCGTGAATGGCCAGCACCAGTCGGCGGAACTGGCCGAGAAATACCGGAAGCTGTACAGTGGCTCCGGCAACTCGAAAGGCGGCAAGTCTACTACAGCCGTCGACATTTCAGTGAGTGAGTAAAAAGCCCAATGCCTGCCGGCCGCCGCTGCAACGGCGGCCGGTTTTTTCTCCAGGAGAATAATTCTGCCAATTCCCAAATTATTAGGATTACTGCTTGACTAAAAATGTAGCCAATGATACGTTCTGTCACTCTTTTGGCCTCTCATAGAATACTGGATGCTTCTTCCTTTGCTGATATGACTGTTTCCAACTGTATTACCCATTACTTCCTGCCTTCGAGAATGAGAGCTATACTCTTACTACTCTTTTGCCTCTTCGGTGCTAGGGTCATGGCCAACAGGTTCAAGCCAAAGCTTCGTATGGAGCTAATGAGCAAGCTGGAAAGTATTTGTCTGTTAATGGCATTAGCCTTTACTACGAAGTATATGGCACGGGAAAACCCCTGCTTCTATTGCATGGCAATGGCGGTTCTATCCGTGCTCAAACTTCGCGCATCAATTATTTCCGGAATAAGTATCAAGTTATTGTCGTGGATAGCAGAGGCCACGGTAAATCCAAAGATAATACGTCGGTGCTGACGTATGATCTGATGGCTAACGATATTGTCAAATTACTGGATCATCTTCGGATTGATTCATGCTATGTTTGGGGGCAGAGTGATGGAGGAATACTTGGTTTGCTCCTCGCCAAAAACTACCCTCAGAAAGTAAAGCGTTTAGCGGTATTCGGGGCTAATCTACAACCAGACTCCAGCGCCATAGAGCCTGAAATCGTGGCCTTGATTCAAGACACAGCCCGTTTGGCAGCCAAGCAAAAAACCAAACAGCTTTACACGTTGATGGCCACTCAACCCCATATTCAGTTGTCAGCCTTAAGTACCATTCGGATTCCTGTGCTAGTTATGTCAGGTGACCGGGACGCTATTCGCCTGCAACATTCACTTCAGATGTTCTCGCATTTGCCCAATGCTAACCTCTTCATTATGCCTGGCGCTAGCCATTTTGGGTCTTATGAAAAGCCTGCCTTATTTTTAAATGTGTTGTCTGATTTCTTCGAGAAGCCATTCAATAAGCTTTCGACTGTTGAAATAATGGGGGCCGCACGAAAGCCAACAAAGAGTAGTCTTAGCCACTAGGAAGCTGTAAACGCACATCCTTGATGCTTCTGTGTGGAGAGGTATACTAACCAGCAATGAATAACCGCCGCTGCAACTGCGGCCGGTTTTTTTCTGCCCAACAAATAGGTAGCCCGAGCAACGGTTGCCCGGCCGCGCACATCTATGGCCGCAGTTGCTGGTTGCTGCCCCGGCCGACTGCCTGCACGGGTATATCACGGCCTTCTCTTTGGCTGCCGGGCTTTCCCTCGTCTTTTTCGCTCTTGCCACACATTTCCTCCCGCCGTTTTTTCGTGATGCGCGCCCACCTGTCCTTGTTTTTTCTATTGGGCTGCTGGCTACTGGGCGGCAATGCTTCCGCGCAGCAGCCGGCTCCAGCGGCGGCCACTGCCACCACGGCGGCTACCACGCTGGCGCCCAAAAAGCAGCTGCAAGCCCTGCGCATCACAGAAGGCATCAAGCTCGATGGCGTGCTGGATGAGGCGATGTGGCAGCAGGCCCCCATTGCCACCAACTTCATCCAGAACCGCCCCAATCCCGGCCCGCCCGAGAAGCACCCCACCGAAGTGCGCATTCTCTACGACGATGCCAACCTCTACATCGGGGCTGTGATGCACGATATCAGCCCCGATTCCATCATGCGGGAGCTGACGCCGCGGGACCAGTTCGGCAACACCGATTTTATCGGCATCTTCCTCGATACGTACCAGGACAAACTCAACGGCTACGGCTTCTTCGTGACGACGGGCGGCGTGCAGATGGATTGCCGCTACTCGCCGGCTGGCGGCGAAGATTTCAATTGGAACGCCGTGTGGGACTCGCGCACTTCCATCCAGGGCAACGATTGGGTGGCTGAAATGCGAATTCCGTACTCGGCCATTCGCTTCAGCAACAAGCCGGAGCAACAGTGGGGCCTCAATTTCATGCGGCAGCGTAAGCGCGAAAACCAGGCGTTTTTCTGGAACGAGGTGAAGCCAGCCATCGACGGTTTTGTGAATCAGTGGGGCGCCTTAGAGGGCGTGCGCGACGTGAAACCGCCCGTGCGCCTGTCGCTGACGCCCTACATTTCGGGCTACGTGAACCACAACCCGCTCAATGACGAAGGCACGCGCCGCACCACTACGAGCTTCAACGGCGGGGCCGACCTGAAGTGGGGAATCAACGAAAGCTTCACGCTCGATGCCACGCTCGTGCCCGACTTCGGGCAGGTGCAAAGCGATAATCAGGTGCTCAACCTCTCGCCTTTCGAGGTGCAGTTCAACGAAAACCGGCAGTTCTTCACCGAAGGCACCGAGCTATTCAACAAAGGCGACTTATTCTACTCGCGCCGCGTGGGGGCCACGCCCATCGGCTTCTACGACGTGGAAGACACCGACAGCACCAAAGTGGTGCGCAACCCCTCCGAAACGCGCCTGCTCAATGCCACCAAAGTCTCGGGCCGCACCAGCAAAGGCTTAGGCGTGGGTTTGTTCAATGCCCTGAGCAACGACGTGTACGCCACCGTGCGCAACACCGAAACGGGGCAGGAGCGCGAGGTCCTCACGCAGCCGTTCAGCAACTACAGCATTGCCGTACTCGACCAAAGCCTGAAAAACAACTCCTACGTCTCGCTCATCAACACCAACGTGACGCGCGCCGGCCGCACCTACGACGCCAACGTGACGGGCGGCTTGTTTCGCTTCGCCACCAAAAGCAACACCTACGCCATAGATGGCCGCTTGGTGTACTCGCGCCGCCGGGGCACTGAGTTTGGGTCCGATGAGCAGGTCAGCGACCAGGACGGCTACAAGTACCGCGTAGGTTTCGGGAAGATCAGCGGCGCCTTCACCTGGGGCTTCAACCAAGGCATCGAGTCCGATAAATACAACCCCAACGACCTGGGCATCTTGTTCGGCAACAACAACATCACGCAGAACGTGTACGCCAATTTCAACAAGTACAAGCCGTTCTGGAAGGTCAATAACCTCTACACCTGGGCCGAAATCAACCATTCGCTGCTCTACCGGCCCACGCGCTACCAGGACGTCAGCTTCGCGGCCGGCGGCAACACCACCTTCACGAAGACCTTCATTACCACCGGTTTCAACCTCAACCTCGACCCGGCCAAAAACGACTTCTACGAGCCGCGGGTGTCGCCGCTGGGCGAGTATTACGTGCGGGTGCCGGGCAGCTTCAATTTTGGCGGCTTTCTTTCCACCGACTACCGCAAAAAGCTGGCTTTCGACGTGAACGGCGGCGTGCGGACCTACGCCAAGGACGAGCGGTTGCCGCGTCCGCGCCGGGCGGGCTACGGCCTGTCGTTGTCGCCGCGCTACCGCGTCAACAACAAGCTTAACTTCCGCTACAGCCTCGATTGGGAGTTCAAGCGCAACCAGATCGGCTACGTCAACAGTGGCCTGGACGAGGAAGAAGAGCTAGACGTGCCGCTCATCAACGAGCTCGGCGACGACGTGCTGCTGGGCCGCCGCCGAGTCGTGACGGTGTCGAGCGTGGTTTCGGCGGCGTACACGTTCAACAACCGCATGTCCCTGACGGTGCGCACGCGTCATTACACCAGCAACGTGCGCTACCAGGAGTTTATCCGGCTGCGGCCCGGCGGCGCGGAAGAGCTAGTAGACTACCGCCGCAACCGCGACAACACCTACAATGCCTTCAACGTGGACGCCGTGTACGCCTGGTGGTTCGCGCCCGGCTCGCAGATAAGCATCGTTTGGAAAAACGCGGGCACCAACTTCCTGGAAGCCAACGAAGCCACGCCGCTCTACTTCAACAACCTGAACAACACCATCAACACCCCGCACAATAACTCGGTGTCGGTGAAAATCCTCTATTACCTCGACTACCTCGCCCTGCGCCCCAAGCGGGTGTAGCGGTGGCCCCTCCGCCCCGTAGCGGCCCGGCCGCTGCCGGCCGCTACCCCCAATAAGTCGTTCGGAGCGAATAAAAGGTCGCTCCGAACGACTTTTTACTCGCTCCGAGGGTGTAATAAGTCGCTCCGAGCGAGTAAAAGGTCGTTCCGAGGGTGTAAAAACTCGCTCGGAGCGACTTTCTGCTTGTTTCAAGGTGGTATAAACTCGCTCCGAACGACTTACTGCTCGCTCCGAGCGACATAACAAAGAGTAGCCCCGGCGGGGCGGTATATCGGTAGTAATACCGCTATGTATTTGAATTGCCAGCCCCGGCGGGGCGACACTTGAGGCTGGTTGTGTCGCCCCGATGGGGCTTGAAAACTGCTATAACGTGGTGAGGCTACCGATATGCCGCCCCGCTGGGGCTACGCCATACGCCCCAGCATGGGGTTATCAGCTTCCGAAAGACTGAGTAAGTTGTCTGGCGGCACGAGCTGGGGGCGTTGAGTCGTTGGCAGGAAAGACGCGGCCCGAAACAGCTTCCTGTGCTACAGCCCCAGCAGCTCTTCCGCCGCGCCGAAGGCCGACTTACGGCCTTCTGTCACTTGCTGTTGGATGCTGCTTAGCCGCTGGGCCACTTCCGGGCGGGCGTAGAAACGAGCTTCCAGGGCTTCGCGGATGGTTTCGTGCAGCCAATGCAGGTGCTGCTCCTGGCGGCGGCGCTGGAAATAGCCACTCTCCTGCGTTTGCTGCACATATTGCTGCACCACGTCCCAGACCGGCGCAATACCTGCGCCCGTCAGCGCTGAGCTAGTCGTGACGATGGGGCTCCAGCCGCTGGGAGCCAGCGGAAACAGGTGCAGGGCGTTTTGGTACTCCACGCGGGCACGGCGGGCGGCTTGCTCGTTGCCGGCGTCGGCTTTGGTGATGGTCACGGCGTCGGCCATTTCCATGATGCCTTTCTTGATGCCTTGCAGCTCGTCGCCAGCGCCGGCCAGCATCAGCAGCAGGAAAAAGTCGACCATGCCGTGCACGGCGGTTTCGCTCTGGCCCACGCCCACCGTTTCCACGAAAATAACGTCGTGCCCGGCCGCTTCGCAGAGCACCATGGCCTCCCGCGTGCTGCGCGTGACGCCGCCCAGGCTGCGTCCGGCCGGCGAAGGCCGAATGTAGGCAGCCGGATGCGCGGCCAGCAGGTTCATGCGGGTTTTGTCGCCGAGGATGCTGCCGCCGCTGCGTTGTGAGCTAGGATCGACGGCCAGCACGGCCAGCCGGTGCCCTTTTTCCCGGACCAGATGCAGGCCTAGGGCTTCGATGAAGGTGCTTTTGCCCACACCCGGCACCCCCGTGATACCCACCCGCACCGAGCGGCCGGCGTGGGGCAGCACCACGTCGAGCACCTGCTGAGCCAGCTCCTGGTCGGAGGGCAGCGTGCTTTCGACGAGCGTGATGGCGCGGCTGAGCAGCACCCGGTTGCCACTGAGGATGCCGTCGGCGTATTCGGAAACGGAGAAGCGCTTGGCCAAAGGAAAAATGTAGCGTAAGCTTTAGCTTGCACCGCCGCCCGCTGGCATGAGGCCTAGTGGGTCTCGGCGGCTGAGGGCGCAAGCTAAAGGTTAGGCTACATTTTTCGTCATGAAACTCTCCCAACATTTACTGGTTGCGCTGCTTACGCTGGCGGCCACGGTGCCGCTCCGCGCCCAAAACGAGCTAAGCAACTTCACGGCCACGGGTCGCGGGGGCGTCAGCACCACCTTCGTCACCGACTATCAATCTATCGGTATCAACCCGGCCAACCTGGGCCGGGCCGGTGGCGCAAAAGTGGCTTTCACGGTGCTGGAAGCCGGATTGGGCGCCAGCTCGCAGTCGCTGACGCGGCAGCAGCTGCGCAAGTTCATCTACGACACCAACGAAAAGCTCACGCCCGCCGATAAGCTTAATCTGGCCAAAGCCTTTACCTCTGACAACGCTGCCAACTTCAACGGCGACGTTACCACGCTGGCGGTGGCCGTGCAGCTGCCCGTTATCGGAGGTATCGCCATTAGCAACCGGCTGCGCGCTTCCGGGCACGTGGGCCTCAATAAAAATGCCGCTGAACTTATCTTTCTAGGCAAGGACGCGCCAATTTATGCCAACACCAGCGCCACCAATATTCCGCTGGTGTCGGAGGCGCTGGACGGCACCGAAATGCAGTTTTCTGCTCTCAACGAGTACAACATTGCCTGGGGCCGCCGCCTCGTCGACCTGCCGCTATTCCGGTTGTCGGGCGGGGTGGGCTACCGTTACATCCAGGGCATTGGCATTCTGGACGTGCGCGTAAAACCCGGTGACTTACGGGCCTACAGTTCCCTTTCGCCCGTTTTCGAAGTCGACTACGGCAACCTCACCACCAACCCGAGCTTCAACTTCAAAACGCGCACCAACGGCTTGCAACCCGTGGGCAAAGGCAGCGGCTTCGACTTAGGCGTGGCGGCGGAAGTGGGCAAGGCATTGCGCCTAGGCGTAGCCGTCACCGACATTGGCAATCTGACTTGGGAAGGCAACCTGCTCACAGCCAACGACCAAAAATTGAAGAGACTCAACTCAGCTGGCATCGGGAGCTACAACTTCATCAAGGAAGCCGCCGAAATCTTCGCCTCCGGCACCGACAGCCTGTTTCAGTACCAGACGGGGCAGGAGCGCAAGGCCAACCTGCCCACTAAACTCCGCGCCGGGGTCGGTTTCCGCATCAGCGAATTTTTTGAAACCGGCCTCGACGTAACGCTGCCTCTCAACGAAGTGGCTGGCAACCTCACCTCACCTTTCATTGGCGTCGGCGTCGATTACAAACCCATCAGCTGGCTGCGACTGAGTAGCGGCGTTACGGGCGGCGCGGGCTATGGCGTGAGCTTGCCGCTGGGCTTCACGCTGGCTACTTCCGTCTACGAAGCCGGCATCAGCACCCGCGACGTGATAGGTTTGCTGACGTCAGAAAATCCCTATATCTCCGTTGCTAGCGGGTTTTTGCGGTTCAAGTTCGGCAAGGTGCAGTAAGCGGCTAGCTGTCATTGCGAGGAGGCCCGAGTGTCATTGCGAGCGGAGCGAAGCAATCCTTCCTCTCAAAGATTCACCTTTTCTATACAGACAAGCCCTTGGCGCCAGCGCGGATGTCAAGGGCTTGGTGCTTCAGTAGGCTTCGCGCACAGAGAGGAAGGATTGCTTCGCGCTGCTCGCAATGACAACAGGGCTTTGCCTATAGGGTCGCTCTGCGCTCTGCGCCCGGAGAGGAAGGATTGCTTCGCGCTGCTCGCAATGACAGCAGGCATTGCGCCAGGATGAGGTTACTTGCCGGGCTCGGTGATGAAGTTGGGGAGGCCTAGTTTGCCGCGCCGGCCACCTAGCTTCAGGCCGTCGTCGATGTATTTGGCGGCGGTACCTTCGCCGTTGGGGTTTTCAATGACGCCCAGGAAAGGATTATCCTCGCGGGCCACGTAAATTTTGCCGTCGGGGGCGCGCTGGAGCTGGCCTACCTTGCGGTTCGCCGATTTGCCGACAACGGTTACCTGGCTGGTCTTCAGATCGAACTGGAATATCTGGGCCTGGCCGCCGCCTTCGCCGTTGCTGGAGCCGTAGAGCTTGCTGCCGTCGGGTGAAAACTCGATACCGTACGCTTCAGGATAAGGCGAGAATACCTTGGGATTCTTCACTAAGCCAGTGCTACGGTCGAAGGCGAACACCTCGTAGCGGTTAGCCTCGCGCCATACAGCCACGGCTATTTTGCGGCCGTCGGGCGAAAATTTCATGGCGCCGATGGCGTTACGGCCGGGGCCAGAGTGCATGCCGCCCACGTTGCTCAGAATTGGCTTGCCCTGCACCCCGTCGGCCGTGACGAGGTAACTCACGAAGGCGTTGGAGTTCCAGCGGTGCGCCACTACCCACACGTCGCGGCCGTTTTGATGGCGCACCGCGCTCAGCTTTTCCGCCACCGGCGAAATCAGCAGGATGTTGGCCCGCGGCACGTCGCCGAGGCCATTGTCGCGCGTCATGTCCACTACGGAATAGCGCAGGCCTTCTTTGCCGCCTTGGGCACCCACCGTGAACACGTAGAACACGTTGCCGCTGCCGGGGTCAGGCACGATGAGGGCGCTTTGCGTGCTGGCGCTGGAGCCCGTGAGCTTACGGCCGTTGGGCATGATGGCATGCTGGCGGTTGAAAACGTTTTCGCCGTTGGTGTAGAATAGCAATTGGCCCTGCGCATTAGTGGCTACCGCCGAGCCCTCGTAGGTTGTCATCTTACCATTAAGTAGCGGCGTAGGTGCCCCGCCACCCGCCGGGAAGCTCAAGCCGGCTTGCTGGCCGAAATACCAAATGTCTTGTTCGCGTTGTGCCTGGGCCGCGCCCGAAACCAACAGGAGCAGGAAGAGAAGTCGTTTCATGGTGAAAAGTGTGGAGGCTGATGCATAACGCAATTTCGTGCCAGAGCAGTAAATAGCGAGACGTGAGATTTGAGAACTTAGATCTGCGAGGTGAGACAAGCGTAGGTTTTCAGAATGCACAAATAATAGCAGGTGCCCTTACTGTTGGACAATTGCTTAAATCCACGGCAGGGGCTGCGCACTGCTGTGCTGGAATCGCGCCGAAAGTAATTCTGGTGGGAGCTAGTACCTCACAAGATGGCAAACTCCCCGTTGAGCAGCGGCTGAATGAGGGGCGTAATGATGCGGTAGCTGGCGCCCCAGAGTTTGTAGCCGCCCGCAACGTGGTAAAACGGTACCCGGCGTGGGCCCGGCCAGCCCGGTAACTCCCAGTCTTCCTCGGTGTGCTGGGCGGGGTCGGCGAGGTGGCGCAGCGGAATTTCCAGCACTTCTTCAATCTCGCGTTGCTGCCACTGCCACACCTCCGGCCGCCGAATACGGCCCAGAAAGGGCGCAATCCGAAAGCCCGAAGGCACGACCACGCTCGGCAGCGCGGCTAGAATTTCTACGTTGGCGGCGGCTAGTCCCACTTCTTCCTCCGCCTCCCGTAGCGCCGTGGCGAGCAGCGAAGCATCTTCGGGCTCCTGTTTGCCGCCCGGAAACGCCAGCTGCCCGCCGTGAACACCGAAGCTGCTGCGGCGTACCATCACCACTTGCAGCTCGCCGGCCGCGTCGCGGAACACCGGCACCAATACCGCCGACTCGCGCAGATTTTTAGGAATGGGGAAATCGTCAAGAGAACCGGATACAGACATGGCGGCAAGGTAGGGCCACCGCGCGAAAATCGTAGCGCAAAACCGATTTTCGCGCTATTCTACGGCGTAGGCACCTTGGGTGTCTATCGTCATGCAGGGCAACTGGTGGTTGTCTTCGAAGTACTGATAGCCAGCCGCGAGACTCTGCCAGAAACTGACGTGTGGGCTGGTTTGGCGGCGGGACAGGTTTTCGGCAGTCATCTCAAAAGGGAAGATGTGCACCGGAATGCTGGTTTGGCCGGCGGCGCGGGCCTCCACGGCCAGCACGTACAGCTCCCGAATGCAGGCGTCGGTGATGGGCAGGCAACCGATAGTGACGTTGGAGCCGTGAATGAAAATGTCGCCGCCGGGGTCGGGGGCGGCGTGCTTACGGTCGGCGGCGTTGGGATAGTCGAGGCCCAGCGATAGGTGGAATTGGCTGTCGGGGTTGAAGCGGTTGATGGTGTAGAATCCTTCCGGTATCTGCCGGTCGCCGGAGCGGCGCTTGGGTCCTAGCGTGCCCGAGGTGCCCGCCAGCCAATAGGTGCGCAGCAGCACGAAGCGGCCCGCATGCTGCTCCCGGCCCCATACTTCCAGCCTTCGGCCTATTTTAAAAGCCCGCACAAACAGCTCCAATCGTTCGGCGCGGATACCATTCTTCGCCAGCAGAGTATGCAGACTGGTTTGGTGAATAGCATACGCCTCCCGCACCCTAGGAAAAAGCAATTGCTGCTGCCGAAATGCCGGATCTGGCGGTAGAACGGATGAGGCAGGGGCACAGAAAGTCAGCAGCAGGGCCGCGGCCAGTAGGGCAAGAAGACGCATGGAAGAAGGATGGGCCGGCGTGGTGTGAGCTGCCTTACTGCCCAGTTTCTGCTTCAACGGACCCGCAGCGCTGCTTAGTATTTATATAAGTTTATATAGTAGATATTTTTTGGAAAATGGCAGGCCATCTTGCCGATACCCTTGCTGCTTCTTCTCGTACTCCTCCTATGTCTTCTTCCGCCGACCCTAGTTCCTACGCGCCCGATCCACTCGGGCCCGATTTCGAGCAGCGTATTCTCGCCCAGCCGCCCGACTACGAAGGCCCCGTCCGGGCCGTGTTGGTCCGGCACCGGACCCTGCCAACCGCCACGCGGGCCGTGCTGTACGTGCACGGTTTCAACGACTATTTCTTTCAGCGCGAAATGGCCGAACAGTACGTTGCTCACGGTCTGCGCTTCTACGCTCTTGACCTGCGCAAATACGGCCGCGCTCTGCTGCCGCACCAGCGCCCCAACAACGTCCGCGACCTGACCGAATACTTCGCCGACCTCGACGCGGCACTGGACATCATCAAAGCCGAAGGAGCCACGCAGCTTGTGCTTAGCGCTCATTCTACGGGTGGTTTGATTACGGCGCTCTACGCCCACAGCCGACCGGCGGCTGGGTTAGTGGCGTTGGTGCTCAATAGCCCATTTCTGGACCTGAATCAGCCCCGGCTGAAACGGCTGGCGGTACCGTTGGTCACGAAACTAGGAAAGCTCTGGCCCAACTTGCCCGTACCGTCCGGTCTGACCGAAACCTACGGCCACAGCCTGCACCGGGCTTATCGGGGCCAGTGGGAGTATAACCTGGCTTGGAAACCCAACCGCGTGTTTGCCGTGAATGCGGGGTGGCTGCGCGCCATCCGGCACGGACACCAACAGGTGCGTCAAGGCCTGCAGATTGCCGTGCCCGTGCTGGTGCTGCACTCCAGCCGCACGGCGTGGGGCCGCCAATGGTCCGATGATTTTCACCGCGCCGACATCGTGCTCGACGTGACGCACATACGCCAACTGGCGCCGCGCCTCGGAGCCCACGTTACGGTACAAACTATTGAAGGTGGCTTGCACGACCTGTTTTTGTCGGCTCCCGAAGTGCGGGCGGCGGCTTACCAAGCGGTGTTCGACTGGCTGGGCTCTGTTCCGATTACCGCTTGATTCGGCCACCTAGGCTGAACTTAATACCTAATTCCGGTGCCAGACCATAGCGCGCCGCGCCAGAGCTAGAGCCGGGATTGTAATAGTAATACCTAGGCTCGCGGCCAATGCCCGCTCCGATGTAGGCGTCAAACAAGCCATATTTGCCTATGCGTCGCTGCATGCCCCAAACAGCGGTCAGGGTGGAATACCGGTAAGAGTGGTAGTAGTCAGGGTTAAAAACGGAAGCGGATTGCAGGGCTAAATAGTTGCCAGCAAATGGTCCCGTAGCCCGTCCTTTCTGGCGGCGCTTCTCCTGATTGTAGTAATAACGCACCCCAACGTCAAAGCCCATGTCGCCTAAGATGGATTCGCGGGAGCCGTCGTAAAAGTGGTAGCGGCGGCCCAACTTGACACCAGTGAAAGCATTGCCATATAAAGAAATAGCGGGCGTAAGATGATGTTCAGCGCCCAGCATTAAAGGCACCATTGTATTGGCGAAGCTGCCAATAAATGTGCTATGGACGTTAAAGCCTGTGCCCAGCTTGAACAGAGTGCCTGAGCCACCAGCGGGAATGGTAGGAACCACCGCAGCGGTTGAATCGGGTGCCTGAGCGGCGGCGGGTACGACGGCGAGCAGCGACAAACCAACGACGCAGCCCAGACTCGGGATAACGGAAAACAGAGACATGAAGAATGTAGTAAAAGTGAGCAAGAGGGAGAAATCGGAGGTAGGAGTTTCGCTTGCAAAGGATAGTTGCACGCGGTGGTCTGGCGTTTAGCAACTATTGTACCTTTTTCTGAATTTTTGTGATTATGATGATTTTCTCTTCTTTCCGTTGGCTATTGATTTTAGGTGGTTTGGCGTTGTGCTCAATGATAGTAGCAGCCCAAACCAACCGAACAGCTTCTACCTCGCTAACCGCGCTGCTGAAGGCTAGCCGCTGGCAAAAGCGCGTGCTGCTGCTGTGTGCTCCCACCGCTAACGATGCCGCGCTGCGCCGTCAGCAAAAATTGCTGGAGCCCGCCCGCGCCGGCTTGACGGAACGCGACATGCTGGTACGGGAGGTGGTGATGAGTCAACTCTCCGCTGATGACCAACGCTACCTCACGCAGCGGCTCGGCGTAGCGGCGGGCACGTTTACGGTGGTGCTCATTGGGAAAGATGGAGGAGTAAAACGCCGCGAAAACCAGCCTAAGCCACCTATTGACCTGTTCTCAACCATCGATGCCATGCCCATGCGGCAGCAGGAAATGCGAAATCGGTAGGAGCGCAGGGTTCAGCTTCGGAACTTTGGCTATACTCGCCGGCCCATTGCTCCTTCTCGCCTCTTTCCTGTCCGCATGAACACGCCGCAGCTATTTGCTTTTCTATCCGAACTCGCCCAACACAACGAGCGCGACTGGTTTCAGGCCCGCAAAGCCACTTACGACCAGCTTCGCCGCGACTTTGAGGTAGCCGTGGGGCAATGGCTCCGGCAGATGGCCGCCCACGACGCTACGCTAGTGGGCTTGGAGCCCAAAAAGTGCATCTTTCGCATCTACCGCGACGTGCGCTTTTCCAAAAACAAAGACCCCTACAAAACGCACTTCAGTGCCTACTTCTCTGGCGGTGGCAAAGCTGGCGCGGGCCCCGGCTACTACATCCAGCTTGGCCCCAACGGTCAAACCATGCTGGCTGGCGGCATTTATGAGCCCGACAAGGAGCAACTGGCCCGCATCCGCCAAGAAATAGACTACAACGGCACCGCCCTGCACGCCCTGCTGCAAGCGCCTGAGTTCCGCCAGTACTATGCGGGCCTCGGCGGCGAAAAGCTCAAAAAAGCCCCCACTGGCTACGCCACCGACCACCCCGATATCGAGCTGCTCAAACACAAGAGCTTCATCGTGAGCCACGAATTGCCTGACGCCTCTGCCCAGCAGCTCGACCTCGCCACCTACGTGCCCGCCGCCTTCCGGGCCATGCAGCCCTTCTGCGAATACCTCCGCGACGCCACGGCCCATTAACCCACCTGCCCCGGTCTGCCCGCTTTTTCAGCGGGCTGACCGGTCGGAATCCGCGCCACCTGTTAATTCTGATAGGACTTACGCCCGGCGGCGCTTGTTTAGCCCCGGAGGGGCGGTATATCGGTAGAAAAAACAATTATGCTAGTGAATCAAGCCCCCTCGGGGCGACACCACCCGTCCAACGATTGGTGTCGCCCCGAGGGGGCTTACAGGTTAATATTCCATTGGCTGCTACCGATATACCGCCCCGCTGGGGCTCCCCGTAAGCCGCCGTGCGTAAGCCCTGTCTGAATTAAGAATGAGGAATTATGAATTACGGCGAGTGTGCAGATAGCCAGACCAAGAAGCTGTTCTAGGAAGTCCATTTGGTCCTGCTTGATCTGGCGTCCGCCTGTCGGAGCAGGACGTTCAGAGATGTTGCGGACGACTTCCTAAACCCCTTCGAAACAACATCAGCTTACTTCAACCCGTCAGCCCGCTGAAAAAGCGGACAGACGGGCGCGCCGGGTGTGCAGTCAGCCAGGGCGTGCTACTTTTATGGTGTGTCTACTGATTTCGACGTTGTTATTGTAGGAGCGGGTCCGGCGGGAACGGCTTGTGCGCTGGCTTTGCGCCACAGTGGCCTGCGCGTGGCGCTGGTAGATAAAGCCACTTTTCCGCGCGACAAAATCTGCGGCGACGCCATCCCCAGCCCCACACTGAAGCACCTCGCTCGCCTCGACCCAGCTTACGCCGCCGAACTGCACACACTACTCGCCCCGCACCGCGCCGACACCACCTACAGCCGCCTGCTGGCTCCCAACGGCCGGGAGTTGTGCATCCGCTGGCACAATTCTGCCTTCAACAGTCCGCGCCTGCATTTTGACGACGCGCTTCTAACTCTAGTGCGCCGCCATACCACAACCGTGCTGTTCGAAAACTACGCTATCCGGCAAGTGGAAACCGACGACCAAGGCGTAACCATCCGACCAGCCACTCCTGCGCAAGCACCTTTGCGCGCTGCCTTGGTTATCGGCTGTGATGGGGCCAATTCTGTAGTATTTCGCCAACTGGCACCCCAAGTCCGCCTCGACCGGGCTCACCACTGTGCCGCTGTGCGAGCCTACTACCAAGGTGTCACCGATGCCCCCGCCAACACTTCCGATTTCTATTTCCTGCAAGCATTTCGGGCCGGTTACTGCTGGGTTTTCCCGGTAGGTGGCGGGCAATACAACGTTGGGTTTGGGGTGTTGTCAGAGGAAGTTGCAGCGCGTCGGCTCGATCTGAAAGAAGAGCTGCGCACGTTGCTTGCCACCCATCCGCACTTAGCACCGCGCTTCGCCACGGCCATACCGCTCACGCCCATCACCGGTTTCGGCCTGCCGCTGGGCGGTTCCAATCGGTCCATACACGGGCGGCGCTGGCTGCTTTGCGGCGATGCTGCCGCCCTCATCGACCCACTGCAAGGCCACGGCATCGACAAAGCCGTGCACAGCGGCATTTTGGCGGCCGAGCAGGCGCAACGCTGCTTCCAAGCCCAACGCTTCGACGCCGAATTTATAGCCGAATACGCCCGCCAAGTAGACCGCCAGATTGGGCAGGAATTGCGGCGACGCTATCGTCTTATGCGTTTTTTGGCCGGTAAAGCCTGGCTCGTAAACGTAGTAGTGCGGGCAGCGGCGTGGCCCTGGCTACAGCGGCGGCTGGTGCGAGCAGTGGGGTAGAAGTGAGATTGAAATCCAACCCTATTTCATCTCGTGACAAAAGCAGCCCGTGGCTGTTTATTCCCAAGCTCACTTAAGTCTAACCATAAGGTTGTTTCCCACGGTTGCTATATCGAGCGAGCCGCTGACTAGCCCAGGGCTTCAGCCCTGGGAACCTAGGAACCCCAGCGGCAACTCATGCTGCCTGTTCTGCCGTATGCAGGGCGTACTTCATTCTTCAGTTTCCTTATGACCAGCTTTACCTCGTCCCGTCCCGAAGATTTACTGTTTGATGCCGCCCGCCGGGGTGACATTGATACCCTCCAGCGCCTGCTAGCCAAGGGTGTCGATGTGAATACGCAGGATGGCAAAGGCTTCACGGCTCTCATCATTGCGGCCTACGACGGCCACCTCGACGCCACGCGCCTACTGCTGCAAGCCGGCGCCAACCCCAACGTGCACGACGCCAGCGGCAACACGGCTCTGATGGGCGTTTCCTTCAAAGGCTACCCCGAAATTGCCCGCCTGCTCATCGAGCACGGCGCCGACCTCAACGCCCGCAACGGCAACGACGGTACGGCCCTCATGTTCGCCACCCTCTTTGGCCGCCATAACATCGTACCCGTGCTGCTCGAAGCCGGCGCCGATACCACCCTACGCGATGTACGCGGCCTTTCGGCCCGTGACCTGGCTATTCAGCAAGGCAACGAAGTAGCCCTGAGCCTGCTCCCCGAGTAATTGCCGCTTGTTTGAGTATGTGGCCGGCCGCAGAAACGACCCTGCGAGGCCCTACTACATAGCATCAGGCCGCCCAAGAAAAGAGGCCCCGGCTGTTTGCCAGGGCCTCTTTTCTTAGGTAGTATGCCATGCTAAACGCAGTGCAGTATCCGGGTAAAATCTGTACGCAAGAGCATCGCAACGACTGTTTCCCCAGATGCTTCCTGTCGTCAGCACGACAGCATAAACAACGGCAGCAACGGGCCGGCTGAGTTGGCCTACGGTTACCTGTAGTTTCCTAGAGCGGCTGC
The DNA here is from genome assembly GCF_057808495.1 of Hymenobacter sp. M1-2. Lineage (NCBI taxonomy): Bacteria > Pseudomonadati > Bacteroidota > Cytophagia > Cytophagales > Hymenobacteraceae > Hymenobacter > Hymenobacter sp. M1-2. The sequence continues at coordinate 22,458 of NZ_JBTYZO010000036.1, read as the reverse complement.
CACGTTACGTCGGCTACGGCGGCGGTGTTGGTGGAGAGATACTTGTTGTAAAGGTCCTGGGCGGGGCCTTGTTCTAGCTCACTGCCATCGGAGCGTAGCACCAGCAGCAGATCGTTGGAAGTCAAGCCTAACAGGTTCGTTAGCGTCTGCCGCAGTTCCGGGGTGGAAGCGTGCAATCCATCCTGTACTTTGACCACCGTTACGTGTTGCCCGTCTTGCTCGATGCGCGCGAATACGCCCGCGGGGCCGGTGGAGAAGGTGTCTTTGGTCATGAGAGCTTGCTGTTTGGTTACTGCCCGCATACGGGAATGGGGCACATGGTGGCTGCCGGATTCTGCGGCGCGCTCAGCGTTGGGAAGCTTGCGCTGATGGCGGAACACGCGGGAAATGAAAGTCAATTTTGAAAACCAGCAGGTGGCTGTTTACTCGCAAAGGATAGCTCTGCCCTTCGTACTGCAACGTCTTAATCAAAGGCGTCAGGCCGTGTGCGTAGCGTAGCTCGAAGCCGCAATAGGATGCTTGAAACCCGATGCCCGCGTGCAGAAAGAACTGACCAACGGCGGCGCTTTGGTCGAGGGCCTTTTCTACTTTGCTCAAATTGCTGGAGCTTCCATCTACCGTTGGGGCTATGCGCCCGGCGTAGGCCGGACCCGCCAACCAGTAAAATTGCGGCGCCTGCCGTAAGTAGCCGCCGCCCAACAAAGCCAAGCCTAAAGCCTGCTGATTTAACTGCGTTTGCGTTTTCGGGCCTACTGAAAGAATGCCATAGCTAGGCTTGCGGGCGTATCTGAATTCTTTGCTGTAACACTGCTGGTAGCTCACTTCAGGCTGAATAAAATAGTCCCGCCAGGTTGGTACGCGTACGTACGCGGCTATCTGACCGGCCCCATTTCCACCTTTCTTCACTGATAAATATTGAGCAATATGTTCGTCTCTATCAACGCCTAAATCAAGATAGGAAGGGCCGCTCACGAAAGAAGGACCCGCGCCGGCAGACAAGCCAAAGCTGACCGGGCGTTGCGCCCAGGCGGTGCTGGTCGTAGCCAGCAGCGCCAGCACCAGCATTTTGTACAAGTTGATCATCGTGAGGCTGCCAGGTTGGAACAACGCATAAGTAGGACAGCAGCCCGGCTTACAGCAACCCAATAATCAGTAAAACCTGACTTTACGCGGTACACCCCAACTGCTGGCCTGTACGATAGCCTGTGTGACAAGGCCACCAGCTCCAGCTCATGATCTGAGATGGAAACGAGGACGACGATGCCATACGCCAGGAAGTTTTCTTCGGAGGCTTTATTCTCTTGAAGCTCCAGAAGCTCAGCAAGCCGCTTCACAGTTGACTTTTCAAGTCCACTTATACGCTCACCTCAGCTCCCCCAGCGCCAGGGTTTCGCCGGCTTGCAAAGCGTGTACGGTTACGCCATTGGGGAGAGAAAGGAGGTGGGTACGGAGCTGCTCGGGCGTGCCCACCAACGGCGGATACGTGCCGTAGTGGAACGGCACTACGTGCGGCACGCGCAGCAACTGCGCGGCGTGAGCGGCTTCAAGCGGCCCCATCGTGTACCGGTCGCCGATGGGTAGTAGGGCTATGGTGGGCTGGTAGAGGTCGGCTAGCAGGCGCATGTCGCCGAAGAGGCCGGTGTCGCCGGCGGCGTAGAGGACCGCGCCATCGGAGAAGCGCAGGAGGTAGCCCACGCCATCGTGCGGGTGAGTAGTGGAGCCGTCGGGCAAATCGACGTGGGCGGCGTGCTGGGCTACGGTCATGGTCAGGCGAACGTCGTGCACCGTGATGCTGCCGCTTACGTTCATGGTCTCCATCTGCTCCCGCGGCACGCCCTGCTCCTGGAGGTAGACCCACACCTGCGCGGGTGCTACGGCCGTGGCGCCGGTGCGGGCCAGCAACCCAGGCAGGTCCGCATCGAAATGGTCGCCGTGGCCGTGGGTGATGAGCACAAGGTCGGCTCGCTCCGGCTCCCCCAGCCCGGTCGGCAAGAAAGGGTTGTTCGTGAACCAAGGGTCGATGAGCACAACGCGGCCCTCGGGCGTGGTGATGCGAAAAGAGGCGTGGCCCAGAAACTGAAGCTGAGTGGTGGTAGTGGACATGAGTTAGTGGGGTTAAGCAGTGCACAGAAGCTTACTTGCATTTCATCATCCGTGCTGTTTGGTGTGTCGAGGTGATATCAGCAAGAAGCTATGCGCTTCACTCTTTCAGCTGCGAGATGCAAGTAGGCTTCTCTCTATCGTCTTTATATGCTTGTTATCACCTTAGCATGTGTCACTATCCAACTCTCGCCCTAGCGAATAAAAATAGTCCCGGGAGCATACTTGCTGGGGTCCGGTTTAGGAGACGGGACCAACCAAATATCTACTCGCGTGTCGGGCCGTTCAGCGGTTGGGCGCAGAATATAAAGCTGGCCAATAGCAGCCGGAGCAATCCGTAGGGCCGCGACGGCTTGCGGGTCGAGGGAGTGCCCGTTGAGCGCAAACGTGAGCGGGCCTTTCAAGCCGAGCTGACGCCCAAGCTGAGGGAATGACTGGCTACGCACGTGCTTGGCAGAAGTAATGTCAAGCACGCCGACGCCTAAGTTATTCAAGTGCGGCGCCGCGGCTTGAGCATCCGGGGCGCCAGGCTTATACACGACTACCTTCTTGACGTCTTGGGCTTCAAGTTTGGCAAAGACGCCATTGATAATGACTGTGGAATTAAGCACGTATACCGGGTCTGGTATCTGGACTTGCGGCCGGCTATAGGAAGTCGTTTCCTGGGCTTGGCTGGTTAGCGTAGAGCCGCACAAGCCAAACAGACAGAGCAAACGAAGCCAATAAAGAGTCACGGACAAGGTTGGCAAAGTACAGTTCATAATACGAGAAGGAAATCTGTTGCTTTCTCAAGGGCTGGTTTTATAGCCCCCAATACCCAATATAGTAAGCGACAAAAAGGAAAAGAAAACGAGGATCAGAACGAGCAGGCAGGAAATTTATGCAAGCTCCTTCCGTTTTTCGTCTTCTCTGCTCAAGTGCTCTACGAAAACGACAGCAGCCCACCGGGAGGGCGGGCTGCTGCTTATACCGGGCTCAAAAGAGCAAACGGCAAGTTCAGGCTAGAACGCTGGTGGCTATTTTCTCCTCCGGCTGCGGAGTGTCACTGAGGCGGTAGAGCTGCTGCCGGGTAGCATCCTGGGCGAAGACCAGCTTGGCGGCTTTGCTGAGTTGCTGTCCGAAGCTGTAGGCTCGGTTTTGCGTCCGCACGTAGTCGCCGGTGCTTTCCTGGCTGGTGTCGGCCGCGTCGAGGGAGTTGGCCAGGGCTTTGAGGCCGGCGAGCTGGGCGGCGCTGAACCCCTTGGCGGCCAGCTCGACTTGGTCGCGCTCGGCGGCAGTGGCGGCCATATCGAGCAGCAGGCGCATCTTTTCGGGGTCGTCGTAGGCCCGCTGGTAATGGTCTTTGCCGTAGTGGCTCAGGCGGCCCTGGTTCTTAGGGAAAGCCTGGTCCGCGTAATAAAACACCGATTGCGCCATGCGGCGGGCCACTTCCATCAGCTCTTCGACGGTGGCCGGTTCTTCGCGCAACTCGCCGCGGCGCACAGCTACGTTCGGGGCTTTGTCGGCCGCATCCAGGGCCGCCAGCCAGTCGAGCCCGAAGCTGCCGCCCAGGTCGGGATTGAGGGCGGTGAAGGCGGCCGCATCAGCGAGATAATGGCGGTGCATGGTGCGCAGCCGGCTACGCATAGCGACATCGGAACCGAGATAGTGGCGCACTTCGACAGTTTCACGTTGCATAAGAGGAAGTAGTAGAGCGTAAGAATGAAGGACTGACCTAGATTCGAAATTTATCATTCAATAGCAACATCAAAATACCTAAATCGACCAAAGCCCTCTACGAGCCGTCCAAAGCCTACCAAGAAGCCCTTCAACAGCCGTAGAAGTGCATGGAACGGACAAAGAGACGCCCGGAACAAATAAAGAGAAACCCCGAACGCTCATAGAGGCGCCCGGAAGAGTAAAGGGAGGCTTGGAACGTCCAAAGAAGTGCCTAGAGCCAACGGAGAAGCACCCAGGATGAACGTAGAGACTCCCGACACGGACGAGACTTGAGGAGTTGCGGGTTGTAGCGAACCCAAAGCAGAAGCTGCCTACGCTACAAACTCTAACTGATCGACTTTGTAAGGGCTGGGTTCGGTTTGGTGAGATATATCTTCATCAACTCCATCTTGCTTCGATCTATAGAAGACCAAGGTCGACTGTAAGCAGCGCTCCCATACTGGCTAAGACGTCTGATTGTTGAAGCTTGTCGCTCTTGCGACTTAGTTAGAGCGGTTTGGGCGTCAGTACACTGCGGAACAGGTAGGGGCTGGCCCCACCTCGGCGGATACTCCTCCTGAAACCGCTCTACGTAGTGGGGCGACGGACTGAAGTCCGTCGCCCACCCGACCGCCCGTCTACCGGCCGCGTACCGAGAGCGGTCTCGGAGTCAGTGTCCGGCAGAGGCTGGTCCCGCCTCTGCGTACACGCATCCCGAAACCGCTCTAAGTAAAGGCCTATGGGTTTTTCGTTAAGTTTGTCTATCTCTATTCAATAATTGCTTTATTATGAGCTTATTTAATTCACCTACTGGCCGACCTCAGGGGCGGGCGGCTGCCGTGCACCAGGGTCGTGCTCAGCAGCCTACTCACCAGCTCACCGGGCGTGCCGCGACGCTGCACCAAGGCCGGCCGAAGCCACCACTAGTGCCGAGTGGGCGAGCAGCGGCTTTGCAGCAGAGCGCTAGCAAACATACTAGCAAGCACAGCGTTCGGCTGATGACGGGCAAGTGGTATCCATACGCCCAGCAAGCCGCCGCGTTAAAATACCTCTGGGCTCAGAGCCTGGCATTGCGGCAAGAACACATGGCCATCATCACCACCGACGGCTTGGTGGTGCTACCCCCAGCAGGCCGTAACGCGGTTGGCAAACTTTTTACAAATAAAATTGACGAAACCGAATACCGGCCGCAGCAGGCCGGCACCGTCGATTTCATTGGTGGCCGCGTGTACATCTATCACCACCAAGTTCGACTCCGGGTGGTTGGCACCATCCATACCCACCCCAACGGTGACCGGGCAACCAATCCAGGGTACTACGGGCTATGGGATGATGCCTACGCTGAAGAAACCAATTGGGGGCCGGTGTTTGCCATCGACCATTACGGCTTGAAAGCCGCAGGCTGGTTGGCTGGCCGGGCGCACCAAGCCCTTAACGCCAACAAAAGCGTCATCGCCACGCTGAGCCAGTTGTTTCAATCTGATTTTGATTTGATTGGCACAGCCCAGGATGAATATTACAAAGTGCCGCCCTACACGCCCGCGAAATGATGCTGCGTAATACTATTTGGGGCTGCTTACTCTGGCTAGGGCTGCTTGCTTGCGGGCAAAAACCGGCCAGTGTACCTAAAGTATCATCTCCCAGAACAACTGCGGAAACACACGTGGTACGCGGCGGTACAATGTTGGATACTGCTGTTTTGCGCATGATCGACGCCTTTTCGGCGCAAGCGCACTTGCAGGCGTACCATCCGGTGTATTTGCTCTACATCAAAAAGGACTCTGTGGGCTCGGTATCCTTAACGATAGCTACCAGTTCATCTGCGCTGTTTCTCGCCCACGCCAAGCCGGGAGCATATCTGCTTTACAAGGGCAGGCTGCTACTGATCTTCAACGGCGATGAAAACGTGTTTGCTCTGCCAGCGGTGTTTAAGCGGCGCGTGACGCATTTGGTCGATAGTACGCTGGCCGCAGCTCGCCAGTCTTCCCGATCTGGCAAGAGATGGTACATCGATAAGCCCATCTGGAAAGCTTCATCGGTGCGAGATGCCTGGATAGTGGATAAAGCGGTAACGGTGCCACCGCAACTGCCCGAAGAAGCGCCGCCGCCGCCCCCTCCCAAGTATATGCCTAGGTGAGAGGCGTTCAAAATACACGTAGGAACGCTCGATACCAATATAGAAGCGCCCGGTTGATAAGAGGCTGCTGCGGGAGCTACGGTATTCGCGATGCCTGTTATTACAACCAGCGAAACCAGTCTGCTGCTACCGTTCAGCCGTCCCGGTAGCGGCCCGCTGCGCTTCCCAGATAGCGGCGGCTTGCTGACGTTGGCGGAGGGCTTGCACCCGGTGGGCGTGTTTATCAGTAGGAGCTTTTTGCTCGGCTTGGCTGGCCCAGCGCAGGGCTTCTTCCAGGTTGTCGAGGGCTTCGTAGACCACGGAGAGGTTGTAGGCGGCGCGGCTGGCGAGCTTGGTATCGGAGGTGGCGGCTAGTTGCTGAAGCGGCTTGAGGGCGGCGGGCCAGTCGCGCTGCGCAAGGGCGGGCGTGGCGGCTTCGAGGCCCCTGCTGGTGTAGTAGTCGCGCTCCAAGGTGAGCTGGGTGGGCCTGTAGCGATGCGCGTAGTGGGTGCCCGCCTGCTGAGCCAGCTCCTGCACGGCATTATCGGCGGCCAGGGCGGGGCCGGCTGCCAGTAGTCCACTCACCACCGCCCGTTGCTGATAGGGCCGGGCGGCCTCCGTGCTAGAGTGGTTGAGCACCTGGCCCTGCGCATTGTAGAGCGTCCAGTGCGTGCGTACCACCAGAGAGTAGGCGGCGGTTTTGGACGTGCTGCCATCGCTGCTCTTCTCTTTCACTACCTGGTCCTGGCGCATAGAGGCTTCAAAACCTTCCAGAGCCAGCAGACTCGGCACGTTCCAGCGGCGGCACAAGGCCTGCACCGTAGCGGCAGGCAACGGCGAGACTTCGCCCGCGGCGGCTTGCACCAGCGTATCATGGCGCACGGCTCGAAAGCCGGGCTCGGTGCTGAGCTGGCGCAGGGCCGCGTCCAGGGCTTGCGCTGCTCCGGCCCGCATTACTTCCACCTTGCGCTCCTTGGAATAAGGCAGCCGGGCCGCGTCGTAGCGGCTAATGACGGCCACTTGCCGGGCGGTGGGCACCAGGAATATGTCGGCTGGCTCGGTTGCCTTGATGGCTATAGTAGGCTGGAATTGGGCCGGCAGCAAGGCCGCGCAGCCTGTCAGCAAGCCACTAAGAGCCAGCCAGCAGCTACCGGCCAGCGCGGTTTTTCGGAACGTGAGCAACATCAGAAAGTAAGCGTAGACGTGAGGCAAAGCATAAAGGCACGGTAAGATGCCGGGTTCAACTGCGGCTGGCGAAAACAGAACGCAGCGCCATCCGGTCTACGCTTCTTACCGCCACCGTCCGGCCGGGAGCAATGAAAATGCCAAAATAGGCGGAGTAGCTGCCCAACTTCTGCCCCTGTTGCCTTCGGAAGCAATGGATAGTAGGCTCTGGCTTGGATAGCGGAACGGCAACAACCGGACACAAAACCGGCCCGCCGTGAGGGCGAGCCGGGGTACTCAAGCCGTACTAGCTATATGCAGGGCCAGGGCTAAACGGCGGGCGGCGGCGGGCCGGCGGGTTGGTCGGGGTCGGAGAGGCGGTAGAGCTGTTGCCGGGTGGGGTTTTCGATGAGGACCACCTTGGCGGCTTTGCTGAGCTGCTGCCCGAAGCCGAAGGCCGTGTTTTGGAGCCGGATGTAGGCGTTGGTGTCCTCCTGGTTGGTGCCTTTCTTTTGCTCCTGGGCGGTGTTGGCCGTGGTGAGTTGCGCGCCGAGCTGCTGCAACTCCAGCCGCTTGGCCGCCGAGTAGCCCTTGGGGGTCAGCGCCGCCTCATCGCGCGTAGCCGACTGCACGGCCAACTCCACCAAGGCGCGCATCAGCTCGTGGTTGTCGCGGGCTTTCTCGTAGCGCTTCTTGCCGTACTGCTCCAGCCGGGCCTCGTTGTCGGGGAAGGCCTGACCCACGTAGTAAAACAGCGCCTGCACCTGTTGCCGGGCCTGCGCCATGTAGGTTTCCACCTCGGTCGTGTCCTCCTTCAGCTCGCCCACCCGCACGGTGGTAGGGGTGGCCTTGTCCGCCGCGTCGATGGCGGCCAGCCAGTTGGCTCCGAAGCCGCCGGCCAGTTCAGGATTAAAGTTGCCGAAAGCGGCCGCATCGGTAGTAAAGTGTCCGTGCATGGTGCGCATCCGCTGGCGCATGTCGGCATCGGGTTCAGAATAGAGACGTACTTCTGACTTACTCATAAGTGTTTAAAGAAAGAGGGTTAATGATTTTATAAGAATACATGAATAAAATAGTATATACAAGTCACCCACGCCACCGCTCGCCGCCGGGCAGACGCTCCGGAGCGGCGGGAACAGGCTTCGGAACGGCGGGAAAGGTCATCGAAAGGGCGGGAAGACCCATCGGAGCGGCGAGAAAGCCCATCGGAACAGCGGGAACGGGCGCCGGAGCGGCGAGAAGACCCATCGGAACGCCGGGAAGAGGCGTCGGAGTGGCGGGAAGGTCCTTCGGAACGGCGGGAACAGTCAGCGGAGCCGCCACCGCTCCGAAATGACTGGCCGATAACCAAACCAGCCCGCGCGGGGCGGGCTGGTGGGGGAGTTGAGGGCGACTGAAGAAGCGAAACCGCAAACAGCCAGCACAAACTGGCCCCGCTGTTGGGACGGACCGCCCAAAACCTTCTTAACCCCCTCTTCAACATCCTTAGAAGCTTCTAAAGTGCTCTTAAAGCAATGATTATCGACATAGAAGCCCTGGCAACGAATGTATAAGCAGTTGCTCTGGGCTGCCGAGGTGGTTGCAGTGGATAAGGAAGCGGATAGGTAGAAGAATACCAGTTCGCTAGGGTGACAGATCAGAATGCTCTTCCACTGTGTTGTTAAGTATGACCTTGCTCGAAGATAAGTACTAGGTAAACTCGCATTATACTATTGGTCATGCGTCACTTTTTTCCGTGCTTTCTAAATGCTTGGATTAACTGGTATATGAAATAAGCGGTGAATATTCTGCTCAAACCTTCCCATATTCTAGCGTAGGCAACATTATTTAAATTAGATATATTTAATTCATCTATGATTAAATCGGTTTTGTGAACCGGATTGATATAATCAAGAAAAAACGATAATATCCTATTGAAATTATAAATACTTTGTTCGTCAAATTTGTGTGAGATTTCGATCCCAATAATCATACAATATATATAGTATAAAAATACACTGACAAGTAAAGTGCTAAGTAGTCCTGTCTTCCAACTTTGTCCGTGATTGGTTGAATACTTATTGAAAAAAATGTTAGTTTTCTCCCAAAAAGATTCTTTAAACGTCAGGGTGTCGTAATATGCGTTCATTTCTTTAGAATAGAAGCTGTTTGCTTCTATTAGATCACCTCTATTTTCGTAGATTTTTTTTATTTGACCGTATATAAGTCTTTTATTGTCAGGCGAAGTTGTGATGTTACTCGGTAATTTTGTTCCGACTGCAAATACTTCTGTTATTTTAGAGCTGTCAAAAGCTAAAGTAGAGTTGTCGATTCTACTATCAATAAATGTAGTCTTTCCCAAATCTGATTTATTAATGACTAACCTCTGTTTATTGATTAACTGAAAATTAATAAAGGTAATTTGACCATAATTAATGAAGTTGTTAAACTCAAGATTTTCCATGTTAACCCCTATGAATTTTATTATAGAATCCCTGGCAGCGGTACAATTGGTAAAAAATACGGATTCTATATTTACATTTATTAATTCTATGTTTAGTTTATTGATTGAAATGAAATTTACTTTTTCAAGTTTAAGAGGCCTTTGAAATGTATTTTCTTTATCTCTAATGATTGAGAATTCTTTTAAACTGTTGCTTTGTATCGTTACTTCCTTAAAGCTACCAGATTTAATATTTATCTTTTCTATTTCAAATGTGCCTCTAATTAAAAAATTATCAAAATTTCCGTGAATTATTTCAACTACAGGTATGAAGCATTCGTTTGCTCTGTTCGAGCCAGATATATTAAATTGCTTGTATTCACCGCCCCATATACCTATACCAGTAATTGATTTAACCCTCATAATTTCAATCAACTCAAAATTTCCTCTGTATATATTAAAATTATGAAATTCGCATTCGATTAGTACGAGGTGTGATATTACTCCATTATTGATTACAAAATGAGGAATTTGACATTTCCTCTCAAATCTTATATTTTGGAAATTTCCTCCATTAATAATTGATGATGATTTATTGATAAAGGATACATTGCTGAACTCCAATCTTTGAAAGTCTCCTGAAGATATTGTAGAACTATCTAATATTGTACAATCAGATAAGTATATATCATGGTTATATGTCCTTTCTGCATCAAGATTGATTGACGTAATTTCTGCATCTTTTAACAGAATCTTGCCAGCCTCTTTGTAGCATTCTTTGTACTCATCCTTGTTTGTGAATTCTCCTCTGACCAGCGCTGCGAAATCTTCAGTAGACAGATACTTTGGCATTAGTTCATAGTGTATGTGAAGGTTTATTTAGTTGATAAATACAAATTGTACATCCTTTATAATATTATGTAAGTAGAATAATGGTACTAAGTCTTTGTATATATAATTAAGTATATAAAACATTCTGCTTCGCTACAGCAATGATTGTGTTAGGGTACTAGATTCCTGTTACGACGTCATTACATAGAAAGAACAAAGAAGCCTAAAGCGGCAGAAGTAGCAGTGAAGCGTGGAGGTTTGGGCCGGCTGGATAGGCGGGCTTAGTGTGCAAGATAAGCGACTTATGCGGACGCTGATGAGCTTCCGGAAAAATAAGTTTAGCCCGCTGAGGTGATGAATCACAGTAGAGAATTTTCCGGCGAATGCTGGCTGAATCTAAGCAATGACCGAAGTATCGATGCTGCTCAGGCCGACTATGGCGAAAGGCAAGCGCGTGCGGGCTACCAGAGCGGCCACGTCGGTGGGTAAATCGTCTAGGAGCAGCACTTGCGCGGGAGCCGCTATGAGGGTATAGTGCATATCGTGAGACGAGTGCAGGTTGGTCTTATCGAAGGAGAACAAGCCGTGCTAGGCGCAATGCAGGTAGTCGTCTAGGCTGCCGCTGATGCGGGTGCTGTCTTCGTTCACACGTACATCGGAGGTCAGTATCGGCAGATTCTGGAAGTACTCACGCAAGTAGTCCCTCTCCGCCTCAGTAGCCGATACCACCGACACCGGCAGCCGGCCACCGCCGGAGGCAAAGTGCACGAGGTAGCCGTTGGTGTCGGCAGCAAACCAGTCGATATCCAGCCAGAGGTAAGCGTCTTGATTGCGGTTCATCGGTGTGCACTACATATACACTACATGTACACTACATTGTCAGTGCAAATGGCATTTGGGGGCTGCGAAGAGCTTTTTTACTGCCTGACATGTACACTACATGTACACTTAAGACTTACGCACGGCGGGCCTGTTGGTAGCCCCGTAGGGGCGGTATATCGGTAGTAACCAGTTGCATGCATGATCCCAAGCCCCGGCGGGGCGACACCTACCGTACGTGCCGCCCCGCCGGGGCTTGGTCCTGACAACCACCGGGTGACTACCAACATGCCGCCCCGCTGGGGCTAACAATAAGACGTCGTGCGTAAGTCTTGACACTACATGTACAATACATGTACACTAGCCCACCACTGCCCGCAGTCCTTTGGCCGTGGTGACGTACTGTTGCAAGCGGCTGTTGATACTTTCGGGAATAGTATAAGCGAGGTAGCCTTCCACGGCCAGCGGAGTGAGGTAGCGGGCAGAGTTGGTACGGGACAATCCTCGCCCGACATGCACCAGAATCTCCTTGCGGCTGCGGGGCTGCTGGCAGTAACGCAAAATCTGTAGCTCCCGCGCCTATTATCAGCGGGTATAGCATCAATGATCTGGAAGGAGCTTGTAGAGCGAAAATCATGTACACCAGCTATGTCACTATCTGTAGCATAGTGAAAGAAGAAAAGCATTGTTAGCAGACGTAGATTGACAATGATTGACAATGATTGACAATGATTGACAATGATTGACAATGATTGACAATGATTG
>NZ_JBTYZO010000036.1:0-10443 GCF_057808495.1 Hymenobacter sp. M1-2 | reverse complement strand
ACAATGATTATTTATTTGAAACGTCCTACGCTACTTATCAGAGTATCATGCACTCGGACACTACCATCTTGACAACTTGTTTGTAGCAAACCCAAGTTGCGAAGTAGCCGCGTAGCGGCTCAAGGATTGTAGAAAATCAGGTCTAAAATAACCTTGCGCCGCGTAGCGGTGCCAGAGACGCCCGCCGATCTGGCACCGCTACGCGGCGCAACTCCCAGAACCGACTTGAGGCTACAAACCTGTCGCCGCTACGCGGCCATGCCGCAACTTGGGTTAGCAAGCTTATGAGTTGGACAAGGCTTCAGCTCCTTTCGCAGTTACGATATAGGCTTGCCTAATACTCCTGGGAGAATCTGGTAGCGTGAACTGCAAATAGCCTTCTTCGAGTAATGGGGCGATATAATGGATCGAATTAGCGGACGATGCTCCAAGGCCAATGTGTGTCAAAATCTCCTTACGACTGCGAGGTTGCTCGCAGAAACGTAAAATCTGAAGCTCCCGGATCGTTAGTACTCGTGTAGTGGATTTGGCCGACACTTGGGTAACAAACTCAGAATGGATGGGCAGCGTGGTGAGGAAAAACGAATGCGCCACGTCCATTGAAAAAATGGGGTCTAGAGAGCCATTGGCCCGCATAGCCCGACGGATTTTAGGTAATCCAGTAGCGCGACCTTCCGTGAGGTGCAGCTCGCGCAGGAAGTCGCCCACGCGGCGGTTGCGGTAGTCGCGCGCCACGATGCGCGGCTGCATGAGCATCTGGGGCGTGACGGGCGGCAGGGCGCCGGGGTAGCTAAGAATCTCCAGTTGCGTGGGGCGCACGCTCACCTCTATCGTTTGCTGGCTTTCGTAGCTGCGGTGGTACACGGCATTGGCCAAGGCTTCTTCCACGGCATCGTACGGATAGTTGAAAAAGCGCCGTGCTTCCGCCTGCCCCGATACTTTTCGCACGGCTTCCTGTAGTATCTGGTTGCGCAAATATTCCAACGCCTGCCGTAGCTGCCGGTGCAGGGGCCCCGTAAAGCGCTTCTCCGTGAACTGGTCGCCAACTTCATCGTGGTAAACAATCACTCAATAATGGCCCCACGAAAGAAGCGCTCCGGCTGCTCACTGAACATGAGCAAGCCAATGTTCAGTGGCTTGCTGTACTCCGGCGGCCCGCTTACCAGGCGCATCTGCTCGCAGAGGTCAGCGAAAGGTATTGTTTCGGCTTCTTCGGCCAGGCTGCTGTTGATTTCACGCAGGAAGTCACGGATGAGGACTGGGCTCAGGTCGCGCAGCTCCGCCTGGTGGTTGATGCGGTCATCGAAGGGCACTTTGGCAGCCAATTCCAGCAGGTGCTGCTCGTCGGCTTCGGTGCGCACCTGCACGGTAGCAGCGAAGTGCCGTACCCAGTATACTTTCTGGCCTTTGTGGTCCTTGCCCAACGATAGGGGGGCTTTATAGGGTCGAGTCTGGCCGCCCGGCACCCAGATAATCAGCAACCAGCGGCCTTGGTACTGCACTGGCTCCGCCACTGGAAAATAGTGTGGCGTGAGTTGGTAGCACAGATTCAGCAGCTCCTTCTGGATCTTATCCAGCTGGTTGGCCGGCAGGCCCTGCGGCGGCAGTATGGGGCGCCCGTCTTGTTCTTGGACACCTACCACAATGTAGCCGCCACCCCAATTGTTGATGTCGTTGGCGAAAGCACAAATAGAGTGCAGTACATCTTCGGGGTTCCAGCCAGCCTTAAACTCCAGCCGTTCCCATTCTACGGTACTGCCGTTCAGTAGCTCGGTGATATTGATGGAAAGCCATAGCACGATGATAAGCAGAACGGCCGGAAGCTCCGGCCGTTCGTTGTCAAAAGAAGTAAGAACTATACTTACTCCTCCAGCTTCTGCAAAATCTCCTGCGCGGCCACGGCAATGACGGTGCCTGGCCCGTACACGCCCGCCACGCCAGCATTGTAGAGGAAATCGTAGTCCTGGGCCGGGATGACGCCGCCGGCAATGACGAGGATGTCTTCGCGGCCGAGCTGCTTGAGGTCGGCGAGCAGCTGCGGAATCAGGGTTTTGTGGCCGGCAGCAAGGCTGCTCACGCCCACCACGTGCACATCGTTTTCGGCGGCCTGGCGGGCCACTTCGTCGGGGGTCTGGAAGAGCGGCGCGATATCCACATCGAAGCCCACGTCGGCGAAGGACGTGGCAATGATTTTGGCGCCCCGGTCGTGGCCGTCCTGGCCCATCTTAGCCACCATCATGCGCGGGCGGCGGCCTTCACGAGTGGCGAAGTCGTCGGCGGCGCGGCGGGCCTTGGCAAATTCTTCGTCGTAATCCATTTCCGCAGAGTACACGCCCGAAATAGAGCGGATAGTAGCCTGGTGGCGGCCGTACACTTTTTCCAAGGCATCCGAAATCTCGCCCAGCGTAGCGCGGTGGCGGGCGGCTTCTACGGCAAGAGCTAGGAGGTTAACCTCACCCCCTAGCCCCCTCTCCTTCAGAGAGGGGGAACTAGCTGCTAACTCTAGTTTCTCTGAGAGTATTTCTGGCGACTGATCCGCACCGGCTGCCTCCAGATTAGAACTAGCAGCTAGTTCCCCCTCTCTGAAGGAGAGGGGGCTAGGGGGTGAGGCCGCCTCTGTCAGCGCCTCCAAAGCCTTTTGCACGGCGGCGTTGTCGCGCTCGGCTTTGATGTTGTTGAGGCGGGCAATTTGAGATTCGCGGACGGCAGCGTTGTCGATGTCGAGCACGTCGATTTTCTGCTCCTCGCTGGGGCGGTACTTGTTTACGCCCACTATTATTTCCTTGCCGGAGTCGATGCGGGCCTGCTTGCGGGCGGCGGCTTCCTCGATGCGCATTTTGGGCAAGCCGGTTTCAATGGCCTTGGCCATGCCGCCTAGCTCTTCCACCTCCTGGATGAGGGCCCAGGCTTTGTCGGCCAGCTCGTGGGTGAGGGTTTCCACGTAGTAGGAGCCGCCCCAGGGGTCTACCACGCGGGTGATGTCGGTTTCGTGCTGGAGGTAGAGCTGGGTGTTGCGGGCAATGCGGGCCGAGAAGTCGGTGGGCAGGGCAATGGCTTCGTCGAGGGCGTTGGTATGCAGACTCTGGGTGCCGCCCAGCGCGGCGGCCAGCGCCTCAACGCAGGTGCGGGCCACGTTGTTGAACGGGTCCTGCTCGGTGAGCGAGTAGCCGGAGGTTTGGCAGTGGGTGCGCAGGGCCAGGCTCTTGGGGTTTTGCGGCTCGAATTGCTTGAGCAGCTTGGCCCACAGCAGACGGCCGGCGCGCAGCTTGGCAATTTCCATGAAGTGGTTCATGCCGATGGCCCAGAAAAACGACAAACGCGGCGCAAACTGGTCGATGGTCATGCCCGCCGCGAGGCCGGCGCGCACGTACTCCAGGCCATCGGCGAGGGTGTAGGCCAGCTCCAGGTCGGCGGTGGCGCCGGCCTCCTGCATGTGGTAGCCCGAGATGCTGATGCTGTTGAACTTGGGCATGTGCCGCGCCGTGTAGCTGAAGATGTCGGCGATGATGCGCATGCTCGGCGCGGGCGGGTAGATGTAGGTGTTGCGCACCATGAACTCTTTCAGAATGTCGTTCTGAATGGTACCAGCGAGCTTGTCCGGCGTCACGCCCTGCTCCTCGGCCGCTACAATGTAGAAAGCCAGCACCGGCAGCACCGCCCCGTTCATGGTCATCGACACCGACATCTGATCCAGCGGAATCTGGTCGAAGAGAATCTTCATGTCCTCCACCGAATCGATGGCGACGCCTGCTTTACCCACGTCCCCGACCACGCGCGGGTGGTCAGAATCGTAGCCCCGGTGCGTAGCCAGGTCGAAGGCCACGGAAAGGCCCTTCTGCCCACCCGCGAGGTTGCGGCGGTAGAAGGCGTTGCTTTCCTCCGCCGTCGAGAAGCCCGCGTACTGCCGGATGGTCCAGGGGTTCTGCACGTACATGGTGGCGTAAGGTCCGCGTAGGTACGGCGCTGTTCCCGCCCCAAAGCCCAAATGGTCGAGCCCCGCCACATCGGCCGCGGTGTAGTGGCTCTTGAGCGGAATGCCTTCGGGCGTAACGGTGGCTGGTTCTGCTGCCGGCGTCTCAGGCAGTGGGGCGGCGTTGTAAGCTATGCGGGAGAAGTCGGGTTTCATGGGTGGGGGTGACAGGTGGGAGGGGGTGATTTAGCTCAGATTTAGGAGCAAGGAATAGGAATAAGGTTGTTCTAGCGGGTGGCCTCACCCCCGGCCCCCTCTCCAAGGGGAGAGGAGGAGCCAGACGTATGGGTAGGGGTGAAGCACGATAGGTGATGAGATGATATGTGTGGAGCCGCTACAAGAGTAGGAAAAAGCCCTAGCCTTTGCTGGAGAGAATATTATTGATGAGGGAAGGAGGGCAACTGAGGTGGCAGAGGCTAGGTTTTTTATAGTGATGCATATACTCTCTGCGTCTGGCTCCCCCTCTCCCCTTGGAGAGGGGGCCGGGGGGTGAGGCTCCCGCTAGAACAACCTATTTCCCCTGCAACCGCGCCAGCACGTCTTCGGTGCTGTAGCCTTGCACGCTGAATTCCTGGAAGCCGAATACGCGCACGGCTTCTTGGAGGGTGGCGAGGTCGGAGGTGAGCAGGGCGGGGGGCACGAAGGGAACTTCGGTGGGCACCCGGTAGAGGTAGCGCGACAACTGCCCGAACTGCTCCGGGGTAGCATACATGAGCGTAGCAGCTTCCGACGAAGAATACAGCACCGAGAGTGTGCCTTCCGGGTGCGCCTCCCGCAGCTCGGGCCGCTCAGAAGCCGGCAGTAGCCGCAAAAACGACTCGATAATGAGCTGATTGGTATGCGTGCCGAGCAGCACCACGGCCGCCTGCTTCTTCTTTTTCTCGCGTCGTTCGAAGTGCATGCTGGTGGCCAGCCGCAGTACTTCGGAAGGGTAGGTGGCGCGGGTAGAGTCGAACTCCCGGCTGCGCAAGAGGCGCTTGGGGTTGAAGCTGAATTGCTCCCGCGGATTGTGGAAACGGTTGGTGCCCACTACCACCTGCTCGCCGCTGGCAATGCGCCGGAACTGCTCCTGCGCGGCCCGGTGCAGCTCTTGCAAGGCCAGGCCCATCGCCTCGGGCAAACCGCCGGCTGCTTCCAGCCGCTGAAACAGCGCCCAGGCCTCCTGGGCCAGCGTGTCGGTCAGGGTTTCGAGGTAGTAGGAACCGGCGGCGGGGTCGGCTACGGTGCCGAGGGCGGCCTCTTCGCGCAGTAGGATAGAAAGGTTGCGGGCCAGCCGGTCCGAAAACTCGTTGGGCGCCTGAAACAGCGTATCAAAGGGGCGCACGCTCAGCACATCGGCCCCGCCAAGCACGGCGCTCATGGCCTCGGTGGTCACGCGGAGCAGGTTGGTGTGCGGGTCGAGGGTGGTTTGACTCCAGGAGGCGGTTTCGGCCAGCACGGGCACCTGCGCCGCTTCGGGTGGCAGGCCGTAGGCGTGGCAGAGCGTGGCCCACAATCGGCGCAAGGCCCGCAGCTTCGCCAGCTCGAAGAAGTAGTTGGGGTTGATAGCCACGTGCACCCGCAGCGCCGCCGTCACGTCGGCCACGGTCAGGTCAGTGGCCGGCAGTTCGTTGAGATAGGTGGCGGCCGTAGCCATCGCGAAGCCCACCTGCTGCGAAGCCGTAGCCCCCCGGTTGCCGAAATACGCCGTGTCCAGCGTGAGAGCCTGGAAGTCGGGCAGGTGGCGCGTTAGCCGCAGTGCTTCCCGCAGTTCCTCGTATTTGGCGGGCAGGTCCGGCAGGTGGCAGGTAACCGGATCGAACTGCAAGAAGCCGCGCAGGACAGCAGTATCGGTAGCCAGCAGCCGGCGCAGCAGCCCCGCCGGCGCGGCCGTCACCGAATACCCAACGTAGGTATCGGCCAGTGGCAGCTGGGCTTGCAGAAATTCCACGTCGAAGGCGGCCGTATCGGCCAGTACGAAGTGCGCGCCATCGGCCCCGCGGGTAAGCGCCTCGGCCGCCCGCCGAATAGCCGCGTGGCCGTTGTCGGCGGCGGGCACGTGGTAGGCGGGTACGTTGCGCCAGCTGTTACTGGCAGCCCCGGCGCGAACCAGCGGAACTGGTGGCTCGGGTAGAGCCGCCAGGGCTTCGCGATGGTAAAAAGGTTCCAGCGTAAAGCCGTCGGGAGTGGTCCAGCGCAGGGTGGCCGGGTCGGCGCCTTTCAAGTCCCGCGCTATGCGGTCCTGCCAGGCAGCGGTAGTGACGGGCTCAAACTCTGAAAAGGTAACGGGCGCGGAACGCGGCGTGTCGGACATGACCTAGGCACTGGTGGGGAAGGGGAAATTCAGTGGGCTAAAGATACCGGATGCGGGGCGAAAGGCTATCACGTACTGTCATGGACGGATTGGGTGTGCCCCTCCGGTCTGCTGGCTTTTCGGCAGCTGACCGGTTGCCATCTGCGCCAGCAGCACAACGCTCTATCACCTAATTCGCTGCGCGTTGTCGCTGTAGGCTTGCTTCCGAGCCGACCGGCCGCACCTGCTCTCCGCCGCACCTTTCGTTTGTCGCACACGGCGACCGGCCAGCCGGCGAAAAGCCGGCAGACCGGGGACCAGCACTCGTTGCCGTACTACTCCGCTGGCGGTGCGCTATCAGGAAAAAAGCCGTCTGCGCGTAAGGGCTATTATCACATATCATCACGGACGAGGCTTGTTTGGCGGCCTCAACCCCAGCTGCTTTTCCAACTATTGCGCTTTCGTCGGCGTCTATGCCTTGCAGGTCGGGCGTGGCTGCCGTTTCGCACGGTTGGAGCGCCGGATAGTCGGGCGGGCGGACTACCTTTGTGGTCCGCTCTGTACCTATCCTACTTAATGCAACTTCTTCGCTCCCGAATAGTCGCGCTTAGCCTGCTGGCTAGTGCGGCTTTTTCATCGGCTTGTCAGCGTGGCAGCTACGTGGCCAAGCCGCAACTGGCTCCCGTCACGGCGCAGCCCGTCGGCAAAGACCTGTCCGACGACCCCACGGCCCTGGCGACCATCGCGCCCTACCGCCAACGCGTAACCGAGCAAATGGCCACTGTACTAGGCACCGCCCCCGCGGCCATCACCAAGAATCCGGGTGAGTCCCCGCTGGCCAACTTTGTGGCCGACTTGCAGCGCACCCGCGCCAGCCGCGAGATTGGGCAGCCAGTGGATTTGAGCGTGATGACGAACGGCGGGCTTCGCTCGCCGTTGCCAGCCGGTCCCATCACCACGGGCTCCGTGTTTGAATTGATGCCGTTCGAGAATGAGCTGGTGGTGCTGGAAGTGTCCGGTGAGGTAGTACAGCAGATGTTCAATTATGCGGCCCGCGTGAAAATGGCCATTTCCGGCGCCACGTACACGGCCACCTCCGACGGCAAAGCCACCGACATCCGCATTGGCGGGCAGCAGTTCAACCCGGCCCAGGACCGGCTCTACACCATCGCCATTTCCGACTACCTGGCCGGTGGCGGCGACCAGCTGACCTTCTTCAAGCCCATCAAGCCCCGGGGTACCGGCGTGCTACTACGCACCGCCATCACCGACCATATCCAGGAACTCACCAAAGCCGGCAAACTGGTAGAAGCCAAAGTAGAAGGTCGGGTGAAAGTTAATTAGGAAGGAAGAAGGAGGAATTAAGAATTGGCTATTGAAGCACCCACCTTAATTCCTCTTTCTTCCTTCCTCATTCCTCATTGAACACATGAATCGTCGCGAATTTCTGAAACATACTGGGGTAGGGGCTGCTGGCGTGGGTTTGCTGGGTCTGAGCAGCTTGCCCGCCGTAGCCGCCGACCCGAAAGCCAGCCGGCTGGTCATTCTGCACACCAACGACATGCACTCCCGCATCGAGCCTTTTCCGGCCAATGCCGCTCAGTGGGCGGGCATGGGCGGCATGGCGCACCGGGCGGCCCTCATCAAGCAAATCAGGGCGCAGGAACCAAACGTGCTGCTGCTCGATTCCGGCGACATTTGGCAGGGCACGCCCTACTTCAACTTTTTCCAGGGCGAAGTGGAGTACAAGCTCATGAGCCAGATGGCCTATGACGCCAGCACCCTCGGCAACCACGACTTCGACAACGGCCTGGAAGGCTTGCAGAAGCAGCTGCCCAATGCCGGCTTCCCCTTCCTCATCGCCAACTACGATTTCAGCAACACCATTCTGGCCGGCCGCTTCCAGCCCTACAAGGTGTTCGAGAAAGTTGGGCACCGCATCGGCGTGTTCGGGTTGGGCATTGAAATGGCGGGTCTGGTGGCCGACAAGAACATCGGAGGCACCAAATACCTCGACCCTATTGCCACGGCCAAGGACATGGTAGCCAAGCTGCGCGGCCCTGAAAAGTGCGACCTGGTTGTCTGCCTCTCGCACCTGGGCTATAAGTACGAAAGCGCGAAAGTCGATGACTTCAAGCTGGCGGCCGGCGCCCCTGGCATCGACCTGATTCTGGGCGGCCACACCCACACCTTCCTCGACAAACCTGACGTGGTAGCTGGCCCGAACGGCCACCAAACCCTCATCAACCAAGTGGGCTGGTCAGGCATCAACCTGGGCCGGCTCGACTACATTTTTGAACGAGGTACCCGCCGCCCGAGCGTTGCAGCGGCATCGGTAGTGCCCATTCAAGCTGCCTGATAAAAGCTGGACATATGCAAGTGGAAAAAGGGTTTTTTCTCTCCTGACTTTTCCACATTTTTGTCTCCCTTTGGAAAAAACGGGCCCTGCCGGGGCCCGTTCGCGCCTCTGCTATTCTGCCTACACACCAACTTCTTTTGTAACTAACTCATTGATGCTGAAGGATTGCCGTACAGTCTGGGCGAATTGCCTTCGCGTCATC
This sequence comes from Hymenobacter sp. M1-2, assembly GCF_057808495.1. Lineage (NCBI taxonomy): Bacteria > Pseudomonadati > Bacteroidota > Cytophagia > Cytophagales > Hymenobacteraceae > Hymenobacter > Hymenobacter sp. M1-2. Next base: position 1,640 of record NZ_JBTYZO010000036.1, on the reverse strand, counting down.
AAAGCGAATATTGGTGAGCAGAGCTTCCGCACGTGGTTTACGCCCATTGTGCCGGTGCATTTGCAGCAGAATGTGCTCATTATTCAGGTGCCCAGCACGTATTTCTACGAGTTCCTGGAAGAGCACTACGTGGAGGAACTGAAGCGGGCCATCCATCAGGAGCTGGGCCCGGAAGGGCGGTTGGAGTACAGCATCGTGGTTGACCAGGGCAACAGCCAGAACCAGCCCCGGACGCTCAACCTGCCCACGGCTCGGAAGTCGGCCGATCCGGCGCCCGTGGCCACGCCCGCCGCGGCGTTAGCTACTGGGCCCATGTCGTCGTCGGCGCGGCACGTGGCGGCCGCGGCGGCAGCTCCGGCCCCTTCGGCTACGCTGCGCAATCCGTTTGAAGCCAGCAAGGGCATCGACCGAAATTATCTGCACTCCCAGCTCAACGGCAGCTACACGTTCGAAAACTACATCGAGGGCGACTGTAACCGGCTGGCCCGCTCGGCTGGCCTCGCGGTGGCCAACAAGCCTGGCACCACCAGCTTCAACCCCTTGATGGTGTACGGCGGGGTGGGCCTGGGTAAAACGCACTTGGTGCAGGCCATCGGCAACCACATCAAAAGCTCCAATTCCGACAAGTTCGTGCTCTACGTGTCGGCGGAGAAGTTTACCAACCAGTTTATTGAGAGTCTGCGGGCCAACGCGGTGCCGGACTTCGCCAACTTCTACCTGCTGGTTGACATTCTGATTCTGGACGACGTGCAGTTTCTTTCGGGCAAGGACAAGACGCAGGAAATGTTCTTCCACATCTTCAACCACCTGCACCAAGCCGGCAAGCAGATTGTGATGACCTCCGACCGTCCGCCGCGCGACTTGGTGGGGCTGGAAGACCGGCTGCTTTCCCGTTTTAAATGGGGCCTCACCGCCGACCTGCAAAGCCCCGACTTTGAGACGCGCATGGCCATCATCCAAAACAAAATGCAGCAGGATGGCATCGACATTCCGCCGCAGGTGGTGGAATATCTGGCGCATTCCGTGAATACCAACGTGCGCGAGTTGGAAGGCGTGCTGATTTCGCTGGTGGCTCAGAGCAGCCTCAACCGCCGCGAAATCGACCTCGAAATGGCCAAGCAGGCGCTGCGCCACATCATTGAGGAAGTGGAGGCCGAAGTCAATATTGACTTCATTCAGAAAACCTGCGCTGAGTATTTTGGCGTGGCGCTGGACCTGCTGAAGGCCAAAACCCGCAAAAAAGAAGTGGTAACGGCACGGCAGGTAGCCATGTATTTCGCCAAGGAACACACTAGCCACTCGCTCAAGAGCATCGGCCACCATTTCGGCGGCCGCGACCATAGCACCGTTATCCACTCCGTCCAGACAGTATCGGATTTGATTGATTCCGACAAGAACTTCCGCGCCCAGATTGTAGAGCTGCGCAAGAAATTCGCGGGCCGCTAGGTTCAGCGGCCCAGGGCTGAAGCCCTGGGCTAGGTAGCGAAAACAGGAAGAGTGCCCTTGTAGGACAAACGGACACTTACTCCATAGCCCAGGCTTCAGCCCTGGGTTGGCAGCACGAACTGGCTAAGATGCAAGTCTAAAACGCTTGGTGTGAGTTCGGTTAGAGGATGTTGCGGGAGAAAAAACGAAAGGTG
>NZ_JBTYZO010000035.1:52853-56497 GCF_057808495.1 Hymenobacter sp. M1-2 | reverse complement strand
GCGTTCTGACGGCTCTTGCGTCTGGCACCCCTCTCCCGGAGGGGAGGGGCCGGGGGTGGGGTCCACGTATGCTGACGTAAATCAACCACCCCTAACCCACGTCGCTTGATGCGCGGAATTTTCCAAGGAGGGGAACTAGACGCTAGCTTTAGTTTCTAGAGCGCCTTCTTCCGCGTGGCTTGGAATTTCTTGATCTGAGGGTCGATGATTTTCTTGTCGCCGACTACCACGATGGTCATGGCTTCGGGGCGGACGTATTTGCGGGCGGTTTCGCTCACTTGCTGGGGCGTCACGGCGTTGATGTTCTTGACCTGCTCGGTGAGGTAGCTGTCGGGGAGGCCGTGGAGGTCCAGGGTGTTGAGCTGGTTGATGATGCCGCCCGGCGTGGAATTGCGCAGCACAAACAAGCCCGACTCGTAGTTCTGGATGCCTTTCAGCTCGTCGGCCGAGGGAGCTTCTTTTTGCAGCCGCTCTATTTCGTACACGATTTCCTTGAGCGAATTGCCAGTTTCCTGCGTCGTCACGTCGGCGTTCTGACTCCAGTTGCCGGCGCGGTAGTGAGTTTCGAGGTAGCTGTAGGGCGAGTAGGTGTAGCCTTTGTCTTCCCGGATGTTACGGGTGATGCGCGAACCGAACGAGCCGCCCAGCAGCGAGTTCATCACGCGCACGCGCAGGTAATCGGGGTGGCTGGGGTCTACCACGGGCAGGCCGATGACGATGGTGGACTGGGGCGCGCCGGGCCGGTCGAGGGTCGTGACGTCGGGCCGGATCTGGGCTTTGGCTACTTCGATGCGCGGCGCGGGGCCTTGGGCCCAGCCGCTCCAGGCTTTGGTAATGGCTTCACGCAGAATTGGGGCGTCAAACTTGCCGGCTACGTACACGCTGGTGCGCTGAGCGCCGTACTGGTTTTGATAGAAGGTCTTCACCTGTTCCATTGTCAGCGCGTCGATGGCTGCATCGGTGGGCAGCGGGCGGCCGTAGGGGTGGCTGCCGTAGAGCGAGGCCGAGAACTTCTGGCGGGCCTGTGTGCCGGGCTGGGAACGGGCCAGGTTCATCTGCCGCTTAAAATCGGTTTTGATGCGGGGCAGTTCGGCCTCCGGTAGCGCGGGGCGCTGCACCACTTCGGCCAGCAGCGTAGCCAGCTCCGGCGCGTACTCCGACAGGCAGGAGGCGCGCACGTAGGTTTGATCGGCGCCGGCTGAGATGTCGAGGGAGCCGCCCATGCGGGCCACTTTATCGGCTACCTGGGTGGCGCTGAGCGTGGTAGTACCTTCTTGCAGCAAACGAGCCAGTAGGTCGGCGAGGCCCGTTTCGTTGGCGGCTTCGTGCACGTTGCCGGCCTGAATGGCTACCATCATCGTTACTTTGGGCACTTGGCCGTAAGGCACGAGCTTGGCCTTGAGACCGTTGGGCAGCACGAATTCATCCTTGGCGGGTAGGGCGAAGTCGCGCGGGGTGCCGCCGGGAGGCGGGGTTTCTTTGGGTGTGGTTGGAGCGGCGGCAGCGGCCGGTTTGGCGGCGGGTTTCTTGGCCGGGGCTTTTTGGGCCAGTGCCGGGGCCGCCACCAAGGCGGCGCAGAGCAGGCTGAGATATAGTGGTTTCATGAGGAAAGTTCGGTTGAGGTAGAGGGCGAAGCGGCGCGTTCGGGCTCGGCGGAGTAGTGGGGCGGCGCGGGAGTCAGCAACGATGTCGTTCAACGATGCGCGAAGCTGGAGCTTCGCGCTACTAGCACCAAGCACTAAGCACCAAGCACTAAGCACTAGCTCTTCGCCAGGGGGTTTACGGTGAGGATAGTGCGGTTGGTGGGGCGCAGGTATTCCTGAATGGTGCGCTGCATGATGGCGGGCGTCACCTTGCGGAACTCGGCTTCGAGGCGGTTGATGCGGGCGGGGTCGTTGTCGAAGAGCGCAAACGAAGCCAGCATGTCGGCGCGGCCGAAGTTGTCGGAGCCGGAGAGCTGGTCGTAGAGGCCGGAGCGCAGCTTCACCACGGCCAAGTCGAGGGCGCTCTGGTTGATTTCGCGGCCGAGGCGGTTGATTTCCTGATCGAGCACGGCCACCACGGAGTCGGTCTTGACGGTGTTGTCGTAGGTGAGGTCGCCCATCCAGAGCATGGGGCCGGAGTAGTTGAAGGCGTTGCCGAGGTAGTTGATGCCGCCGCTCACGTTGTCGGAGTAGCCGCGCTTCTGCACCAGGGCCTGGTAGAGGCGGCTGTCCTTGCCTTGCAGCAAGATCTGGTCGAGCAGGATGAGGGCGTAGTATTCCGGCGTGTTGCGGTCGGGCATGTGGTAGGCGAAAGCCAGGGCGGGCTTGGTAGCCAGCTTATCGTCTTTGCTGAAGCGCTGCTCCTGCTCCTGCCGGGGCTCGGCGAGGTCGGGCTTGGGCGGCTGGGGCGCGGCCGGAATGTTGGCAAAGTACTTCTCCACCCAGGCTTTGGCCTCGGCCGGCTCGAAGTCGCCGACCACGGCCAGGGCGGCGTTGTTGGGGGCGTAGAAGGTCTTGAAAAACTGCTGGGCGTCGGTGAGCGTGGCCGCGTCGAGGTCTTTGAGGTCGCCGTAGAAATTGTGGGCGTTGTTCCAGTTTTTGTTGGCGTATTGCGGCATGTCGAGCCAGGGGAAGCCGCCGTAGGGGGCGTTGAGCACGTTCACGCGCACCTCGTTTTTCACCACGCCCTGCTGGTTGGTGAGGTTGGCCTGCGTGATGGCGAGGCCGCGCATCCGGTCGGCTTCGGCCCAGAGCATGGTTTCGAGCTTGTGCGAGGGCACCACTTCGAAATAGTTGGTGAAGTCGAAGCGGGTGGAGCCGTTGAGGATGCCGCCGTTTTTCTGGATGAGTTGGATGAACTCCATCTTGCCCAGGTTCTGGGAACCCTGAAACATGAGGTGCTCAAAAAGGTGGGCGTAGCCGGTCCGGTCGCGGGGCTCATTGCGGAAGCCCACATTATAGTAGGCCGCCACGGTAGCGGTGGGCGCGGTGTGGTCGGGCGAGAGCACCACCTTCAGCCCATTCGGCAGCGTGTAGTACTCAACCGGAATCTCGAAAGCTGGCGCCGCCGGCTGGGCGGGGGCAGCGGCCGTAGCGGCCGGCGCCGAGGACGGGGCCGTGGTAACCACGGTGGCGGTTTTGGGGCTGCAAGCACTCAGCAGGGCTAGCAAGGCCGCCCCCCACATCGACCGGTGGCTGGCTTGGTTGGTATTCATGCGCAAATAGGTTAGGTGAAGTAAGGAAAGGAAATGCATATCGAACGTACCATCTTTTTTATAAAGGCTGCACGGGGCGAACCGGCTTGCTGACCCCGCAACTGCCCCGTGCACTGGCGCAAATCCTATTTACAGCCGTGCAAATCCTACTCGCCACCCGAAAATCCTACTTACGCCCGCGTAAATCCTACTTACCTACCCGCAAATCCTATTCACACTCGCGCAAATCCTATTTACGACCGTGTAAATCCTACTCACGGAGTTGTAACGAGTGGTTGCTAGGGGGTAAATCTTACTCGTGCCCGTGTAAATCTTAGGAGCTGTTTGCGTTAGCTAACCCAAGTTGCAGGGTAGCCGCGTAGCGGCGCCAGGTTTGTAGCCTCCAGTTAATTCAGCCGATAGCGCCGCGTAGCGGTGCCAGAGACGCCCCCCATCTGGCACCGCT
>NZ_JBTYZO010000035.1:0-52843 GCF_057808495.1 Hymenobacter sp. M1-2 | reverse complement strand
TTCCTTCCCCATCCCCTCCCCCCGCTCCCGCTCCTGCCTGGCCCAAACCCCCCCCCCCCTTTCCCCCCCCCCCCCCCCGCTAGAATGTTGTGGGCCTCGTGTTCTACAACCCTGCCGCCGCTACGCGGCTACTCCGCACACTTGGGTTAGCTAAGTGGATTTGATTGTATGTCAAGCAGGACGGTTTTTAGCTACTTCAGACTGCTCGCTGCTTGTGGCACGGACTTCAGTCCGTCGCCCCCCACTTACTTATACTCGTCATGGAGTGAAGTGCGAAAAGCAGCCGCCTGCGGTAGCGACGCGACCCTTCGGGTCTCGGCGTTGCACGAGGCCCGTAGGAGGGCCAACCGGCGCGGCCGCCGAGACGCGAAGGGTCGCGTCGCTACCCCCGTTCTCGCAAACCATTTCGTAACGAGTATAAGTTACTACACACAACCGCGACCGGGGGGGCCGTACGCTTCTTTGGCTTGCGCTTGCACGTAACTTTCCACTCAGTGAAAACTCTACGCGGCCAGCCCTTTCTTGCCGGCACCGCCGCGGCGCCATTTTACACCTGCTCAGGCGGGGTGGGCAGACGAGCATCTACTAGCTCGCCTGCCGTTAGTGGCGCTGCTATATTCTTAGCGGCTTATTTCGCGGAGGCATCCATCTTGCGCGCGGCTACGGCTGGTGTTGTGGCCTGCTGGAAAGCTTTGGCCTTCCACACGCTCACCTCCTCGGCTCCTACCACCCATACCCGGTGCTTTTTGTCCACGGCCAGTAGGCTAGGAGTAGCCGACGCGCCCGGCACCGTTAAGGGAACGAGGACCTGGGGCGTGGCTACTTTATCGGTAGTGGCTTCGAAGCCGGCTAGTTCGCCATCTGGCTGGTCGGGCAGCAGCAGCAGGCCCATGGCTGTGGCAAACACATACCCCTGGCCGGGTACTTGGGCCACACTGGCTACTTCGTTGCCGGGCCGCCCGATGTACTTGACGGTGGGCAAATGAGCCTCCCTCGCTCCCGCCCGGCCGGGGCGCTCGAACACGCTCACGCCTTCCGACATCAGTACCCACAGATTACCGCGGTTGTCGAGCAGCAGGTTGTCCACCAGGTTGTCCGGGATTTCGGCGTTGGCTACTCCTTCTTCGTTGAAGCGCGTCCATGCGCCGCGCTGCCAGCGGTGCAACCCGATATTCGTGGCAATCCAGACGGAGCTATCTGGGGAGGTTAGCCCGGCATTGACAGTAGGAACGCGCAGTTGCGCCTGCCACTGACCAGCCACGAACTGATAGGCCCCGTACCCAAACGCCCCCGCCCAAAGGTGACCAGCCGCATCCGCAAACAAGGTGGTGACAGCCGCCTGCGCGGCCGGTTCCGGCAAAGCCGAAGGGTGGCCGCGCCAGTTCTTGGAGCTTATCATCAGCAGCCCTTGGGGAGTACCCAACCACAAAACCGTATCCGTAGCCAGGGCGCACCGGATAAGAGCAGGACTCTGGTAGCGCCGCACGAAGCGGCGGCCTTCCTGCCGGAAGATGCTGCGTTCCGTGACCAGGTATGTGGCTTTGCTGGCCGTGAGCAAGGCCACGGGTTTTTCGTGGCCTGCCAGCGAGTAACGCACCGGGCGAGCCAACAGCCCCTGGGGCCAGCTACTCGCCCACAGGCAGAAAGCAAGTAGCAACAGCAGGCCGCGGACAGCGGGCGTAGGAATCGAGTTCATGGTTCTGGGGTGGGAGTGGCCACTTGCAAAGGTAGATTTCTGGAATGTAGAGTACTTGTAACCATTGTGTTACCAAACCAGATTCCTCGGTGGATTTTGTAACACACAAGTCACGCTGGCATAACCTCACCGTCACACGCGGGTGGGACTTTTACGAACCGATAGTTCTCGTTCCCGCACCTCACCAAAACCATTTTCTAGGCTCATGAAAGGTAAAATTCTACTCAGTGCCTGTCTGCTCACCGTTGCGGCAGGCGGCGTGCCGGCCCAAGCGCTGGCGCAGGCCGCAAACAGCAACGTGATCATGTACATCGGGGATGGCTTCGGGCTGGCTCCCAAAACGGCGGCCCGCATGGCGATGGGGCAGGGCCGCGATGGTAAGCGCTTCACCACCGATGCCAACTTCCAGGTGTTGGCGCTCGACAAGCTCAAGCACAACGCCACCGTTACGACGCACTCCCTCAACTCCTGGATAACGGACTCGGCTCCCGGCGCTTCGGTGTATGCCTGCGGCAAGCGCGGCAAGCAAGACAACGAGGTGATTTCGCTGGACCCGGCCAACGGGCAGAGCATCGAGACCATTCTCGAAGCGGCTAAAAAGCAAGGGTACGCCGTGGGGCTGGTGAGTACGGCCCGGATCACGCACGCTACTCCGGCCGCGTTTGCCAGCCACATCTGGTACCGGGACCTGGAAGATTATATCGCGGCCCAGTACATTGCCTCCACTCAAAGCCAGTACGAGGCCATCTTCAACGCCAGTCCGACGGCGGCTTTTCGCTATACCGCGGCCCGCGACTGGGTGTTGCCGACGCCTAAAGTAGGCGTGGAACTCGATGTTATTCTCGGGGGCGGCTCGCGCCACTTCCTGCCGCGCAACGTGGCCAGCCCGTACGAAGCCATCGTCGATGCCGCTGGCCAACCCATCAACAGCCCCGCCGGCACGCCCGCCACGCTGGGCCGCGGGCGCCGCGCCGACGACGTGGACCTAGTGGCGTACGCCGTCAACCAGCGCAACTACGGCTTCGTGAACAGCCGCGATGCGCTGCTCAACCTAAACTTGGCGCAGTACGGAGTAGGCGGCAAAAAACTGCTGGGCCTGTTCAACGCCTCCCACGCCAGCTTCGAGCAGGACCGGCAACTCGCCGCGCCCTACGAGCCTTCGCTCGCCGACATGACGCGGATGGCCATTCAGGTGCTGCAAGCGAAAAGCAACGGCAAAGGCTTTTTCCTGATCGTGGAAGCCGGCCGCATCGACCACCTCGAGCACGCCAATACGGGCGGTATCTCGGTGGTGGCCGGCGCCGGCGGCAACCAGTACACCGTAGACGCTGACAAGCCGGTGTACCAGGGCGGCGGCGAAGCCAACTACGTGGCCACGCCCGCCACGCCCCGGCTCAGCAATGTTTACGCCTCAGACTACATGATCAAGGAAGTGCTGGCCTTTGACTACGCCGTGGCCGAAGGACGCGCGCTCATGAACACGCCCAACGCCGGCCGGACCCTGCTCTTCAGCACCTCCGACCACGAATGCGGCGGCTTTACCGTAACCGGCTTGCACGACGAAGCCGACGCGCAGCAGAACGGTACCAAAATCCGGACTTACTCTGGCCAGATCACCAAATCGGTGGCGGCCGAAGCCGGATACGCAACGCCTTCCAACCTGGTCCGCGGGGACGGCGGCGTGGGTGGTTGGTTTCCCGAGTACGTGATGACTTCCTTCCAGGGAAAAGACTACCCCAACCCTACTTCGGCTACGGGCAAGCGCATTGTGGTGGCCTACGGCTCCAACCCGCTCACCAACGGCAACGGTACCCGCGCCAGCACGGGCGCCAGCGGCAACCAAGGCGCTACCCCTGGCAACCACACCCCGCAGGACGTGTGGGTGGGAGCCGAAGACAACACCAACACCCACGCCTCACAAATCGGTGGCCGGGGTCTGCTCGACAACACGGCCCTAACGCCCATCATGGCCAATTTTATGGGTCTGACCATGTTTGAGCAAACACTAAGCCTGCGCGGCGGCAGCCGCGACGAGCCTTCAATTGGCCTGCAACTGAGCCCGGTGCCGTTCGAAAATAGGTTTAAGGTTTCGTTTACCGTAGCCACTCCTTCGGCCGTCAAGGTGGAACTCTTCAACGAGATGGGCCAGAAGGTGCGAACGGTCGTTAATCAGCAAAACTACCGCAGTGGCAACCACACCGTTGCCGTGGACGGCACGGGTCTGAGCAGCGGCCTTTACATTGCCACAGTCACGGTAAACGGCCAAGTCGTTTCCAAGAAAACGATCAAGCTGTAGAGAATCAGAACAGAGTATTTCGTGGAGATTATCAAGAGGAGCGGCTACGTCGCTCCTCTTGCATTATAGCCGTTTCGGGCAAGGGCGAACTATTGTCCACCTACCCCAGTACGCTGCAGCAGTTGCTCGTACTGGGCGGGTGTGTCCACGTCCATCTCGCCGTCGGGGAAGGGCACCGAGGCTACCTGATCCTTTAGGTTTTGCAACAGGCGACGGGCACCTTCGGCGGGAGGTAGCGCGTGCAGCAAGGGAAAGAGGCGGCGTTGGAATAACGCTGGCACTCCAGCGGCGCCAGCGTACACTGTAGCGGCGGCAGGACGACCAGTGCGGCTGGGCTGCTGCGCCAGTTGCTGCAATAATTCGGGCGTTATCAGTGGCTGGTCGCATAGCATAATAAGCACGGCGCCTAACTGAGGGAAGTCGTGTTCTAAAGCGGCCAACCCAGTTTGCATAGAAGCGCCCATTCCGGCGGCCCACTGCTCATTGCGAACAATAGCATGGAGCGGCAACCCAGCAGCTTCGGTTACCAAGGCTTCGTGCACGGCTCCCGTAACCATGGCCACGGGTCCTAGCTCGGCGGCTAAGGCTACTTCCAGCGCGTGCCGGAGCAACGTGCGGCCCCGGTACGGCAACAATTGCTTGGGCTGCCCAAGCCGCGTAGAAGCACCGGCGGCCAACAGCACTATTCCAACCTGGCCTTCTCCTTTTTCAGTCCTCATACTGCTACGGGCGCCTGGGCTCCTGGCAGCGTGGGCAAGATCGTACCGGCGCGTTTAGCATGAATAGGCCCCGGTGCCGCCCGCAAAAAGCCCCCCGGCGTCTGGGTTAGCACTGCTTGGATTTCAGCCACGATGGACACCGCAATTTCTTCGGGGGTCTCGGCCCCAATATGAAGGCCGACCGGGCTGTGCAAACGGTTTTCCAGCAGGCCGCTCGTGTCGTAGCCTTCGGCGCGCAGGTCGGCCAGCATTTGTTCGGCTTTTTTGCGCGGGCCAAGCAAGCCGATGTAAGGCGTACTGCTTGGTAATACATGGCGCAGCACTACTAGCTCGTACGGGTAGTTGTGGGTCATGAGCAGGACAAACTCTCCCGTTACAGGCGCCGAAGGTACTTGAGCCAATGGCACTACTGTCACGGCTTCTGCCTCGGGGAAACGAGCCGGCGTGGCTAGGGCCGGACGGCCATCGGCTACGCGTACTCGCCAGCCCAGGGCCGCCGCCATCCGCACCACGGGTTGTACGTCGTTGCCGGCACCGTACACGGCGAGGCGCACTGGCGGCCGGAGCCACTCCAAAAACACGCGCAACGAACCGTGCTCCGTAGGGTAATCCTGCGAGGCGGAAACACCTCGCTCCAACACCTGCCGGGCCGCGCGCAACAGCCATTCCGTCGGCGTGTGACCTTCGGGCTGCAACTGCCCATACACAACTCCAACCGAGGTTAGCAACAGACGCCCATCCAGCCGCACCCGCGTGGCGCCGGCTAGCTGGAACACAGTGGCCAGCACGGCGGGTTGGGTTTGCTCATCGGCTACCCGCAACAGTTCTACGGGGTTGGCAGGATCGTCAAAATCCAACGGCTCAAGCAGGATCTGAATGATGCCGCGGCAGCCTAGTTGCGCACCTTGGTTCAGGTCGTCGTCGGGGTCAGTGGAGTCGTAGGTTACGAGGGTGGACTGGCCCCGCAAAATGGCTTGGCGGGCCCGACGCCGGGCGTCGCCTTCGAGGCAGCCGCCGCTGATGGCGCCCGTCAGTTCACCTTCAGCCGTCACGAGCATACGGGCACCGGGGCTGCGGTAAGCCGAGCCTTCTACGTGCACCACCGTAGCCAGCGCGCACGCCCTACCAGCGGCCCGGCAGGCATCGTAGGCAGCAAGCAGGCGGCGAAGCTCGGACATAATTACACGCTTTGCTTATTGCTTATCGGGTGTTGTGGCCGGCGCGTAGCAAGTACGGCCCGGCCGGCAGCTCAAGGGTTCCGCGAAGTCATCATCGGGCCCAAAGGACTCCATCGTACGCAGACACCACGAGGTAGCCGTCATTGGGTCCACGAGCAGCCACGGGTCATCACCACCTTCGTTGGTGCCCAAGCCGGTTTTGCTGCGCAAAAATCGGCAGATGTTTTCGTGGACTTCGAGTTGAACGGGAATGTACTCCGGCATGTGGGGCCTTAGCTGACCTCACCCCCTAGCCCCCTCTCCAAAAGAGAGGGGGAACTAGCTTTTAGAACTAGCTCCCTTCCTCAGATGAGGAGGGGTTGGGGGTGGTTGATGACCGTTGAACGACTTATTAGAAACTAGAGCTAGTTCCCCCTCTCTTTTGGAGAGGGGGCTAGGGGGTGAGGTCACCCTTGCGCTGCTTTCAAAATAGCCCGCCGGATGATGGCCGCGAAAACAGGCACTTTGTAGGCGTTTTGCTGTAAAGGCGTCACGCCTTGTACGGCGGCTTGGGCGGCGGCGCGGGCGGTGTCTTCCGTGACGGGCTTGCCAACCAAAGCTGCTTCTGCCGCGGGTACGCGCAACGGAACCGGGGCAAACGCGCCGAGCACGATGCTGGCTTTGGAGCATTGTCCGTTTTGCTGCTCCAGCACCACAGCTACGTCGGCCACGGCCCAGTCGTAGCTTTCCCGCTCACCGAACTTGATATACCAGGAGCCGGTGCCCGCCGCTGGCTTGGGCAGCAGCACGTCGGTGATAAGCTCGTTGGGCTGAATGCTGTTTTCGCGGCGCACATCGGTTTCGGGAGTCACGAAAAACTGCTCCAGCGGCAGCTTGCGGGTGCCTTTGGGGCCGGTCAGTTCCAGTTGGGCGCCCATGGCCAGCAGCGCCGTACTGATGCTGGACCCGTGCGGAGCTGAGCAGACTTGATTGCCGGCAATGGCGTGAAATTTATTCTCGGCGTTGGGCAGGTTGGCGAAGCACTCGGTCCCACCCTTTTTGCGACACACGAAATGCTCGTTGCGGAAGTACCAGCAGTGAGGCCGCTGCATGATATTGCCGCCCAAAGTGGCCGCGTTGCGCACTTGCGGCGTGGCCGCGTGGGCGGCGGCTTCGGCCAGAGCCCGGTAGCTTTTCCGTAAGTCGGGGCTGCGCTCAATGTCGGCCAGCGTGACCAGGGCGCCGAGGTGGGTACCTACGGCGGCGTCCACGTCGATGCGCGACATTTTGGGCAGATTTAGCACACTCACTATCCGGGCCGGCTGCAAGATGTGCTCCTTCATCAGGTCCAGCACATCCACACCCCCGGCTTTGAAAATGGTGGCCGACTCGGGCTTGGAAGTGGGCAGCATGACGTCGGCTACCGGCAGCGTGTTCTCGGCCGTGGCCTGCTTAACGCTCGTGGCGTCGGTCCATTGGAAAGCATTCATGGAAGTAAGAACCTAGAAGTGAGAGCTGAGAACTTAGAAGGCTGGAGTGAAGAGGTGAACATTAGGGTCGAAAAGCAAGCAGAGACGTGTGAAGCGAGACAAGCCATTGGCTCAGTTCCTTCTCTAGGCTCTCACTTCTAACTTCTCAATTCTATAATCTCACATCTAGCTTCTCTTTTCCGCCAGGGCGTTTAGAACCCGTTGCGGCGTAATAGGCAGCTCGCGGATACGCACGCCAATGGCGTTGTACACGGCGTTGGCTACTGCTGCCGCCGTGGCCACGTTTGCCGATTCGGCCACGCCCATGGCATCGGTTGAGGAAGTGGCGGTATATTCTTCCACCAGCAGCACCTCAATTTGCGGCACTTCGCGGGAGCCGAGAATCTTGTATTGGTCGAGGTTGGCGTTCAGCATGTGGCCGTTGTTGCGGTCCATGTGGCGGTTTTCGTACAACGCCCAGCTGATGCCTTGCAGAATGCCCCCATTGATCTGGCTTTCCAGCGCCAGCGGGTTCAGCGGCCGGCCGCAGTCGTGCGCTCCTACCACTCGCTCCACCTTCACGTAGCCGGTTTCCGTATCGACGCTCACCTCCACGAACTGCACCCCGCCCGACTGTCCAAACGAGACGCCCGGCCGATAAAACCCGCCGTAATCGTCCTTGCGCAGCTCCGTGGCCGACACTTGTTCCGAGGGCAGTTTCTGAGCGGCTTCTTTGAAGCTCAGGCTCTTGCTCGGGTTGTTTTTGACGATGATGCGGCCGTCTTTGAAGGCCAGGGCATCCGGCGCAGCGCCCAAGGCCGGGGCCGCCGCCGCCAGTAGCTTCTGCCCCACTTTGTAGGCGGCATTGCGAGCCGGCGGCGTGATGGAACCCGTGGTTTTGCTGCCGCCCGAAGCTGGGCCGGGCGGGTAGTTGGTATCGCCGATGCGCACGGTGACTTGAGTGGGTTTCAGCCCCAATTCTTCCGCTACTACCTGGGCCAGAATGGTGCGCACGCCAGTGCCTAGGTCCTGCACGCTCGACATGATTTCCACCGAGCCATCTTGGTGCAAGCGTACTTCGCAGCCGGTGCCCATTTCCACAAACCTTCCCCACTCCGACTGCGCCACCCCGATGCCCCGCTTCACCACGCCGGGCGAGGCGCCGGGAGCCAGACGCTTGGTCCAACCGATTTTCTCGGCGCCCATCTTACGCTGTGCCCGGCGGACGTCGCTCTTGTCGATTTTGTCGCGCAGGGTTAGGGCGTCTTGGTTGGTGCGTTCGGCCAGTTCATCAATGAGTTGCTCCAACGCAAAAGCTCCTTGCGGAGCGCCGGGAGCCCGGAAGGCGGCGCCGGGGCCGGCGTGCACCAACACATCGTACTGTTCGCTCTTGAAATTGGGGTTGGTCAGGTACATAGTTTCGGCAATCCAGCCTACGCCGGCGCCCAGGCCTACCCCGGCCGTGCCGTAGCTGGTGAGCTGCATGGCCGTGAGCGTACCGTCCTTTTTGGCGCCAATGCGCAGGTTTTGCACCGTGGCCGGGCGGTTGCCTTCGGAAAGATGCTCCTCGCGCCGGTCCAGCATGAGGCGTACCGGCAACCCCGTTTTCTTGGACAGGTGCACCGCAGCTACGCCGTAGTTGCCGGCCCCGTATTTGGCGCCAAAGCCCCCACCCATAAACTCCGTGATAACGCGTACCTGGGTTTTGGGCAGACTAAACAACTCGGCAAACTCACCCCGGGCCCCGCTCACGCCTTGTGTGGACAAGTACACCGTGAGGCCGTCCGGTTTCCAATCGGCCACAATGCCGTGGGTTTCCAGCGGAGAGTGCGTTTGCACCTGGGTTCGAAACTCGCCTTCCACTACCAGTTCGGCTTCCTTGAAGCCTTTGGCCACGTCGCCGCGGGAGCCGCCGAATAGGCTCTTGGTGGATGGGCCGCGCACGTTGCCTTTCTGGGGCAGGGCCGCAGCAGCTCCGCCCCCGCCGCCAGTACCGGCTTGGTTGATTTGGCGGCCGCCAAATACCAGCGGGGCGTCGGGCTTGCGGGCATCGTCCATGTCCACCACGAAGGGCAGCACTTCATACTCCACCTTGATCAGGCGGACGGCTTCTTCGGCGGCTTGCTGGCTCGTGGCGGCCACCGCCGCAATGGGCTGGCCCACATAGCGAATCACCGGAAATTTCCCGCCGGTGGGCTCCACTTTGGGGTTGGCGTGGTTGGGGTCGCGCACTTCCACGGCGGTGCCTTGCACGGTATCGATGATGTGCACGGCTTTCACGCCGGGGTAGCGCTCGGCGGCGCTAGTATCCACGCTCTTGATGCGAGCGTGCGGATGGGGCGAGCGGTGCATTTTGCCGTAGAGCATGCCAGGCAAATGCACGTCGTAGGTGTAGCGCGCCTGGCCGGTCACTTTCAGCTGAGCATCGAGGCGCTGAGTGCGCTTGCCCAGGACGTTCAGGTCTTTATTGATGGGCAACACGGGCGGCTCGTCGGCGGGCACGGTGCGCTGCACGGTGCTCAGGTTCACGCCCGGAATGCCCACGGGCATAGTTAGGGTTTGCGTGGCGCCCGGGGCGGCGTTAACCACCGCTGGTGCGGCTAGGGCCGCCGCCAGGACCTCGAACTTGCCCGCCTTCTTGGCGCTCTTTTTCAGTTTACGATAATTAGCCATAGCAATCACCCTTTGGAAACAGTAGTGGAACCCTGCGCTACAGCCAACACGGCCTCGAAAATTTTGGGGTAGGTACCGCAGCGGCAGAGGTTGCCAGCAATGGCCGTTTTCACGTCTTCCAACCCAGGTTTGGGGTTGCGGTTGAGCAAGGCGGCGCAGCTCATCACCATGCCCGGCGTGCAGAAGCCGCACTGCATGGCATCGTGCTCCATGAACGCCTGCTGCACCGGATGGAGCTTGCCGTTCTTGGCTAAGCCTTCCACGGTCGTGACCTGGCGCTTGCCTACTTCCACGGCCAGCGTCATGCAGGAGTTGGCGGTTTTGTCGTCGAGCCAGACGGTACAGGCTGAGCAGGCGCCGCGGTTGCACACCACTTTGGTGCCGGTCAGCTGTAGTTCGTCGCGCAGGACTTCGGCCAGGGTTTGGCGAGGCTCGATGTTCACCTTGCGGTTCTCACCGTTGATTTTCAGCGTGATACTCGTGCGACCGGGCCCAAGGGCGGTGGGCGTAGCGGGCTCAGGTTCGGCCAGGCCCGACAAGCCAGTGGTGGCCATTACGGTGCCCGCGGCGGTGAGGCCGGCTCCCTTCAGGAAGCCCCGGCGCGACATACCGGAACTAGAAGGCGCTTGTTCGGGGAGTTGTTCTTCGGGAGGCATCATAGCAGGCAGGGGTTGGAAGGACGAGACACAAATAAGCAAACTCAGCACGAGCTGCTATGTTGCTGTCCGCTCTCTGTAATTTTTTGCTTTACAGCGAAGAACAGCGGTGATGTTGCTGAGAATTAAAGTAGGCATTCCAGACAAAGAGTTGCAAGCTGCTCACTTATTCTAAAGCTATTTCGCAACTGCTGTACCAAGCGCATAAGCATGGCAAACTCCGTCACAAACATTTAAATTACAGCTATTTAACAACGGGCTCAACGTCATTTTCCTTGTTCAAGGCTAAATGATTCTCTGATTATTCGGAGTTAATACAGAGCTTAACTTCTAATCTCCAACTATTGGGAGCCGGTATCAAAGACGAATAAGCTGCCTCCAAGACCGGCTACATCACTTGGCACACCGAATCTGGCCAGGTTACACTTCCACCTTCAGCACAGCGGGCCGGTCGGTGATGGCGAATAGCTCGCCGTGGGGCACCATAGTGAGCTGGCCAAACTCGCGGAGCATCATCTTGTAGCTTTCTCCCACGGGCCGAATTTTGCGGTCAAGGTCGTAGAGGCCGCAGGGGTTTACGGTGAGGCGCTTTTCGGCGAGGGCAATATCCCAATCGAGCTGGTCGAGCAGAGAATACCACGTGAAGCCGACCACGGGCACGCCGTCCTGGCGCATGCGCAACACGTTCACCCACTGCTTCCAAAGCCAGCATTCGGCGTCGTGGGCATCGAAGGTGTTGGTTTCGGTGTGAAACACGGGCTTGCGGTAGCGCTGGTAGTACTGGTGCGTCATGTTGTACCAGCCGAGTACGTCTTCCGCGGAGCACCAGTCGCCGTTGGGCTTGATGATGCGCTCGTTGCGGCCGTAGTAGTCGTTGCCCATCACCTGGTAACCGGGCGGCTCGCCGGCCATAAACCAATCCAGCTCCTGGCGCGTGAGGCCGTTATCGAGGCAGTACAGCAGCACTTCTGAATCGAGCGGGTGGGCGTAGAGCAGATCTAGGGATAGAAACCGGAGCTTGTTGAGCAGCTGAATCTCGGGCGTGGGCACGGCGCGCATCTCGTGCACGTACTCCGCCGACTCACTCTGCACAATCACGCAATCGGGCCGGTGTTGGGCAATCTGCTGGGTGCCCATGATGCTGGCCGCCGCAGTGTGCTTCATGGCCGTGATGAAGGCCCGGTCGTCGCGGAGTTGCTCGTTCCAGATGCCGTCTTTGGCGGAGGCGCGGGCCGTCACGTAGATTTCGTTGACGGGCGTGTAGAAGCGTACCCAGGGGTAGCGTCGCGCTACGGCCCCGCAGTATTCGGCGAAGTGCACGGGCAGCTCTGGGTTCTGAAAATTGCCGACCCAGTCGGGCACCCCAAAGTGCATCAGATCCAGAATGGGCGTGATACCGAGGCGCTTGATTTCAGCCATCGCCAGATCGGCAAACTCCCAGTCGAATTTGCCAGGCGCCTTGTGGATGCGGTAGTAGGGCAGGTTGTAGCGCAGCACCTTGAGGCCCATGTCCCCCACCAAGCCGATGTCTTCCTTGTAGCGGTTGTAGTGGTCGGTTTCGGCCAGCAAGTCGCGCCGGATGGTGCCGTTTTGAATGGTAGGGTAGGAGCACTCGATGCCGGTGGCAAACATGAAATTGCCGGGCGCGCCGGTGGGCAGCCCGGAGCCGTCGTGGCCGCTGGCACCGCCGTACTGGTCGCCTTCGTAGTGGCCGTCACCGAATTTTGCTTTGATGAGCGTCAGGAAGTTCATACGTCGCTGATTGCGGCTGCTTGGATTGGGCTGTTTGTATTGCTTACGCTGCTGGTTTGCCGCCAGAACGGAGCGGCGGACAACAGTAGCGCGAAGCTCCAGCTTCGCGCGTCGTTGCTGAGGTTGAACGACTGGCGTGAGGTAAACAACGCGTGTCGTTCAACGATGCGCGAAGCTGGAGCTTCGCGCTACTGTTTTCGCTGGGCGGCCAGAAACTTATCGGCGGTGCGCAGGCTGAGAGCCATAATGGTGAGGGCGGGGTTGACGCTCAGGGCACTGGGAAACACGGAGTTGTCGCAGATGTAGAGGTTGGGCACGTCGAAGGCGCGGCCGTCGGGATTCACTACGGCGTCGTCGCCGCTGAGGCCCATACGGGCCGTGCCAATAATGTGGGCGTACCGCTCGTAGGACCAGATGTCGCGGGCGCCAGCGGCCTCCCAGATGCGGCGCATCAGCTGCTCGGCGTGGCGGTTCATGCGCTGCTCGTTCTGTTGAGCCGTGAAGTGCACGCGCGGCTTGGGCAAACCACGGGCATCTTTTTCATCAGACAGTTCCAGGAAGTTGTCTGCGTGCGGCAGGCAGTCGCCGAGGATGTTGATGCCGGCCACGTGGTTGTACTGGCGGATATAGTCGCGCAGCGGCTGGCCCCAGAGTTTGCGTTGGCGGGCGGCCTGCGAAGCAAACGTAACGGGCATCACTCCAATGCTTTGTAGCAAGTAGCCACCTACAAAATCGGCGCCTTTGGGGCGGTGGGTGTCTTCGGAAATCAGGCCGCCGGGAATGCCTTTGTAGGGCCGCACGGCTTCCTCAAACGTACCCCAGACCTGCATGCCCGGATGCGCCATGAAGTGCTTGCCTACGTGGCCGCTAGTGAGAGCCAGTTCGTTGAGCAGCAACAGACGCGGCGTTTCGATGGCCCCGGCGCACAAAAACAGGTGGCGGCAACGCTGGCGCAGGGTTTGGCCGTGTTGCTCGTACACCACGCCCGTCACGCGGCCTTGCTCGTCGCGCTCAATCTCCGTCACGAAGGCCCCGGCCCGGATTTCAGCACCGTGCGCTTCAGCCAGCGGCAAAAACGTAACGTCCATGCTGGCCTTAGCGCCCACGCTGCACCCGGCCTGGCAGAAGCCCCGGTTGGTGCAGGCTTCGCGCCAGCCCACTCCTTCCTGGTAGTAGCGCGCCGACAGCGCCGCATTGGCCGCGGGCGAGGTCTGGATGCCGAGCTGCGCGCAAGCCCGCTGCATGAGCTGGGCCGCCCCATTGAGTGGCAGCGGCGTCAGCGGGTAACCCTTGCGCCGCGTGGGGTCCCAGGGGTAAGGCGTGGGCCCCGATACACCCAGAAAATGCTCCAATTCCTCGTAGTACGGCTCCAACTCCTCCACCCCAAAAGGCCAATCGACGCCCTGGCCGAAATCGGTGTGCAGGGTGAAGTCGGCGCGGTGGGCGCGGGGCGTGTAGGCGGTGTAGTGCAGGGTGGAGCCACCTACGCCGGTGCCGGAGTTGTTGTTGCCGAAAGCCACCGGATTCTGGCCGGCGGACAGCCGCTCATCGTTCCAGAACAGGAAGGTCTGGGCCCGCTCGTCGGTGGCGTACTCCGTGGTGGGGTCGCGGCGGGGGCCGGCTTCCAGGGCCACCACGCGCAGGCCAGCCATAGCCAAGCGAGCCAGCAACGGCGCCCCGCCCGCACCGGTACCAATCACCACGCAATCCACCTCGTCCACGGGGTCGGGGAGCGGGGCAGGCTGCTCCAACTCAATTGGCGCTTCGGCGGCATTTTCGGCCAGAATAGCTTGCAGCAACGGGTCCTGCACCGCCGGCTTCACCGGGTTCAATACACCTTCTTCCAGGGTTTCTTCGTCGGGCATGGGGTTGATGTGCTGATGGGTTGATGGGCTAATGTGCTGATGGGCTGACGGGTTGATGTGGTGCCTTGTTGTGAGTTGATTGCTGTTCCCAGGACTAGGATGGAACGATTAACAAAGTGTTGGCTAGCATTTGTATCTGGAGCCATTAACCCACAAATCATCAGCACATTAGCACATCAACCAATCAGCACATCAAACATCCAGCTCTCGTTCTTCTCGCTCGTTGAGGCCGATGCGTTGCCAGCCGGGCACGTCGGCCATGCCCGCGTAGCCGATTTCTTCCTGGGCCAGCGGGTGGGAATAGTAGATTTCCGTCAGCTCGGCGAGCAATTCTTCGAAGAAGCGGCCCTGGGGCAGCAGCTGCCAATTTTCGCCGGCGGCAGTGCCGGCGGCTAGCTGTTGCAATACGGCATCTTGCTGCGCTTCGCTCAACTCTACGAAAGATTGCTGAAACTGCGCTTGCGCGGCTTGGTTGATGCCACCGAGCCCGAGCCGGTAGGCTTCCCGGTCGGGGGGCATGGCATCGTAGCGCCAGCCATCGGTGGCGCCATCCAGCAGCCGCTTGTCGATTGCGGAAGCCAGCGCGATAGGCGTTTCGCGCTCGGGCTGCGGGATGAGGCGAGCCGCTACGGCTTGCAACAGCGCGTACGTAGCCGCCTCGAAAAACTGCGGCTCGTAGTGCGCTGGCTCATCAAGCCGCGCCTCCAGCGCCGCGCGCGTGGACGGTGTTACGTGGTCGGTTTGCAGCAGCGCTCGAACAGAATATTTCATTGGTTTTTGGTTGGTAGTTTTTGGTTTTTGGCGGGCAGTTGGTTTTGGTGGTTGCTCAGTGACTAAATCAATGACGCCACCGAATAGCTCTGTTATTCAGAAAGATGGATCAGAAGATAACCAATAGCCGATAGAGCCCACCAACCAAAAACCAACTCCTCACTGGTCGCTGCTCATTTTGCCGCCCGTGACGTGGACGAGGGAGCCGGTCATAAAGGAGCCGTCGGCGGAGGCTAGCAGAACGTAGGCGGGCGCTATTTCGTCGGGTTGGCCGGGGCGCTGTAAGGCCACCTCGTAGCCGAACTTCTCGATTTCCTCGCGCGGCATGGTGCCCGGAATGTTGGGCGTCCAGACTGGGCCGGGCACCACGCAATTCACCCGAATGCCCCGCGGTCCGAGGTAGGTGGCCAGGCTTTTGGTAAGGGCGTGAATGGCCGATTTCGTGCAGGCGTAATCCACTAGAATTGGGATGCCGGTGAGGCCCACGATGCTGCCCGTATTGATGATGCAGTCGTCTTTTTGCAGATGCGGAATAGCGGCCTGCGCCAGCCAGATGTAACCGAGAATGTTGGTGTCGAAAGTGCGGCGGATCTGCTCTTCGGGAATGTCCTCGAACTTCTCCTGGCTCATCTGAAACGCTGCGTTGTTGACGAGGACGTTGAGGCCGCCCAGCTCGGCGCGGGTGCGGCGCACCGCCTGCTTGCACTGCTCCGGGTCGCGCACGTCGCTCTGGAGCAGAATGCACTTGCGGCCCTGGGCTTCGACGAGGCGCTTGGTTTCTTCGGCATCGGCCACGTTTTCGTTGAAGAGCACGGCCACGTGGGCGCCTTCCAGCGCAAATGTTACCGCCACGGCCCGCCCAATTCCCGAGTCGGCTCCGGTTACCAGTGCAATCTTGTCTTGGAGCTTGGCTGCTGGCCGGTAGGTGCTGAAGCTCATGTCGGGCTGGAGCTGCATATCGGCCTGAGCGGCCGGATAGGGCAGCTTCTGGGCGTGTTGCTTCATGTCCTTAGCTGTGGGGCGCTTCGGGGCAGCTTGCTTGGTCGGGACTTTCGGGGCCGGTTTGGCGGCTTCGGGCGTTTTAGAGGCAGCAGTCTTTTTAGCCATAACAGCACGAATAGTTCAGGTTTAACTCGGCTATACGCAGAAAGCCCCGGCCGGGTAGTCCGGCTGGGGTTTGGGGAATAAATTAGCTGAAAATTAGAGGGTTTTTAGGTTCGGGGAGGTTATCATTCCGAGCGGAACGAGGAATATGGGTTGTTTTGTAGTGAGTGCCCAGATTCCCCGTCCCTGGCTTGATGCGCCACATGCTCGGAATGACACTTGTATCTGGAAGAGCTAGCGCTGCACGCCAGCCGCGCCAACGGAGTTGTAACCGCCATCCACGAGCAACTCCTCCCCTACCACGTAGCTGGAATCGTCGGAGGAAAGGAAGAGCACGGCTTTGGCAATTTCTTCGGCTTGGCCGGGTCGGCGGAGCGGCACCTCGCCCGACACGTGCGTAAAGAAGCCTTCTACTTGCTCGTCGTTGTAGCCAGCCCGCCCGATGATGGGCGTGCGGGTGTAGCCGGGGCTGACTACGTTGACCCGAATATTGCGGGCCGCCAACTCGTTGCTGAGGTTGCGGGCCAGCTGGCGCACGGCCGCCTTAGAAGCCGCGTACAACGAAGCACTCGGCATGCCCGCGTGAATTGCCGCCGTGGCGTTGATAACGATGGCGGCCCCATCGCGCAGCAGCGGCTCGGCTTTCTGAATGGTGAAGAAGGCACCTTTTACATTGATGTCGAAGGTTTCGTCGTAGAGCGCCTCGGTGCTGTCTTGCAGGGAGCCGCCCTTAAACACTCCGGCATTGACGAACAGCACGTCGAGGTGGCCGAACTGCTCCTTCACCTGGGTATACAGCGCGTCGAGATTGGCGAGGTCGGCTACGTCGGCCCGGACGGCTACGGTGCCTGGGCCAATGAGGGCTGCGGCTTGGTCGAGCGTGGCCTGGTCGCGGCCAGTGATAACGACTTGCGCGCCTTCCTGCGCGTAGAGCTGCGCCGTAGCCAGCCCGATACCAGAGTTGCCGCCCGTAACGAGGGCTACTTTTCCTTGTAGTTTCTGCATGATTTCCACTGCGTTGAATCGACCCTGCCGGTGTGGCGAGGTGGTGTTGCAAAGGTTCGGCGCTCAGGATACTTTTGTCAAGTAGACACCTAAAAGTACTTCTAGTACCTTTAGGAAACTGTTGCTGATAATCAACCGATTATTTTTCATGAGAAAGCAAAAAGAAGCTCCGGCGTGCGCTATTACGGCGGCCTTGGACGTGCTGGGCGGGAAGTGGAAGGTGTTTGTGCTCTCCTACCTGGCCCAGCGAGGCACGCTCCGGTTTGGCGAGTTGCAGCGCCTCATCCCGAAGGTGACGCAGAAGATGCTCACCCAGCAGCTGCGCGAGTTGGAAGATGCAGGCCTGGTGCACCGCCACGTGTACGCCGAGGTGCCGCCCCGCGTGGAATACCGCCTCACGGCCCACGGCCTCACGCTGGAACCGATTCTGGCCTCATTGCGCGAATGGGGAAACCTCCACCGGGAGACGCTCGGCCAGCACGCGTTGCCCGGCATCTGCACGCTGGAAGATACCGCCGTTGCCGCCGAGGTAGCGTAGGCAGCCTCGCGGCGGCGGTTTTGCCGCTTATAGCCGCATTAGCAACTGACTTTGTGGCAAATGGCTTACTAGCAAGAATAAGAAATGGGGCGAGTTGCGGAAAAGAAAAGATAGAATCCTAACTCGGCAATAGCCTGTTTTTTCTATCTTCCGCCCAACATTTTCATTTCCTGATTCTCGTATGAAGCACATTCTTTACTCTTTGCTGGCGCTTGGCCTAAGTCACTCGGCGGCCGCCCAGCTCACTGGCTCCTACACCATCGACCCCGGTGGCAGCGGGCCTACCAACTACGCCACTTTCGCGGCGGCCGTGGCGGCGCTGAACACCCAAGGTGTGGGGGCGAGCGGAGCTACTTTCCTGGTGAAAAGCGGCGTCACTTTCGCGGAGCTGGTGCCGGCCATTACGGCTAGCGGCACGGCAGCCAACCCCATCATTTTCCGCAAAGACGGCGCGGGCACCAACCCCAAGCTGGAAGGTACCGGCACTGGCGCCACCGATGCCGCCGTGACCTTCGATGGTGCTGACTACGTAACCTTCGACGGCATCGACGTGAACGACGCGGCGGCGAATGTATCGCCTACGCCGCAGTTAGAGTTTGGCTTTTGGCTGAAGAACGGCGCCACCCACAACACGGTGCAAAACGCCACCGTGGACCTGAGCCGGACCAACCTCACCAGAACCTCCGGCATCTATGCCCAGGACGGCAACAACAACCTGAACCGCTTCCTCTCGAACACGGTGCAGGACTGCTACTACGGCTACAACTTCGACGCTGGCGGCACCAACTACGACGATGGCAACGAAGTGGGGCAGCTACCGGGCGGCGCGCCTAGCCGCGTACTCAACATCGGGGCCGTTGCGGGCGGCGCTACGGGCACCGTGTACGGCATCTACCTTCGCTCCCAGACCACGGCGCGGGTCAGCAACACTGAAGTAGCCACGCTCAGCGGCGCCGGCTTCGTGTACGGCATTTATTCCACGGGCACCAACAACACCGTCGACATCCTCGACAACCGCGTGCACGGCCTCACGGAAACGGGCACCACGGCGGCAGTACAGGCCATTTACGTGAACAACGGCGCCACGCACCGCATCGGCCGCAACCGCACCTACGACATCCTGGCGGCCGGCACCTCGGCCTTTGCCTCGGGCATGGACATTACGGGCGGCACCACCAACTACGTGTTCAACAACTTTGTGTACGACGTGAAGGCTCCGGCCAGCACGGCGGGCACTTCGGTGCGGGCCCTGAGCTTTCGGGGCGGCACCAACAACTACTGCTACCACAACACCGTGGTGCTGACCTACGCTGCCACGGCGGCTACCAACAAGAGCGGCGCCTTTTATATTTCGGGCACCCCGGCCGTGGATTTGCGCAACAACATCTTCGTAAACCTCGTGACCGGGTTGCCAGCCGGGGGTGGTGGGGTAGCAGCGGCTTTCTTCAAGAGCACCGCCACGCTGACCAACCTCGCGGCCACGTCCAACAACAACCTGTTCTTCGCTGGTGCGCCGACGGCCGAGAAGCCGGTTTTCTACGGGGTGGCTACGACGCCCGTCGTCGACCAAACGCTGGCGCAATACAAGCTACGGGCGGCTCCCGCTGAGCAGGCGTCCGTGGCGGAAAACGTGCCCTTTGTTAACGCTCTCACCGACCCGCACATTCAGCCCGGCGCTACCACGCAGGTGGAAAGCGGCGGTGTTGCCCTAGCTGCCTCTGCCCTCCCCGTACCCACCGATATTGATGGCGACGCCCGCACGGCTAACAGCCCCGACCTGGGTGCTGATGAAGGCTCTTTCGTGGGAATTGATGTGAGTGGGCCGGCTATTATATACCAGCCGCTCGGCAATAGCTCCACTACCACCAACCGCACTCTCAGCGGCGTTTCCATCCAGGATTTGTCGGGCGTGGATAACACGGCGGCCACCGGGCCCCGGCTCTACTACAAGAAATCAACGGATGCCAACGTGTTTACGACGGCCAACGACGCCACCGGAAACGGCTGGAAATGGACCACCGGCAGCACCACGCCCAGCCCCGGCTACAGCTTCGTGGTGGACGTGAGCAAGCTGCGCGCCACCCCCGCCGTCGGCGACACCATCCAGTATTTCGTGACGGCCCAGGATCTGAGCGTCCCTGCCAACGTGAGTGCTTCGCCGGCTTTGGGTTTCGTGGCCCCGTCAGTGGCGAACATCGGCAGTGCCCCTAACCGCCCTAACTTCTACAAAGTAATAGGCTCGTTGAGTGGGCTGAAGCTAGTGGGCACCCAGACCGGCGCTGACTACCCGACGCTGACAGCTGCCATCAACGACCTGAACGCCAACGAGCTGACTGGCCCGCTCACGTTGCGTCTCACCGATGCCGCTTATTCCAATGAGACGTACCCCATTACCCTCAATGCCAATCCTGGTTCCAGCGCCACCAATACCATCAGCATCAATTCGGCGCGGGCGGGTACTACGGGCTCCACTTTCGCGGGCAACGCCGCTACGCCGCTGCTCATCGTGGACGCCAGCTACGTGGATATTTCCGGCGAGCAGCCCATGGGCAGCCAGTTTGATTCTTACCTCACCTTCACCAATGCCGGCACGGCCGCCAGCAGCGGCGTGCTATTCGTGACGGGTCGCAACGTGCGGCTGAGCTTCCTGACTCTGAAAGCGGCCAGCTCAGCCACGGGCTACGGTGTGGCGTTCAGCGGAGCGGCCACTTGCCAACTGCGCCGTTCCTTCATTAGCCGCACCAGCATCGGCGTGCAAGCGCAGAGCAACTGTACTGGCATCATCGTCAATAACAACACCATTGGCTCCACGGTAGCCGCCGACAAGATTGGTGGCAGCGGCATTGTGATGCTGGCTACCACGGGGTTTGAGTTGTACAACAACACGGTAGCGGGCGTAACCCGCGCGGCCACTGCGTCGGTGGCTGGTATTGTAGTGGGCACCACCAGCACCAACGGCTTCATCTCAGCCAACAACATCCGCGACATCTCGCATACCGGTACTACGGCGGCCGATTCGTATGGGGCTTACGGCATTCGGCTCTCGGCTGGGGCCAACGCCAACGTGCGGGTCGTGAATAACGTCATTTCCGACATCAGGAGCAACGGTGATAACGGTTTTCTGTTCACACCGCACGGCATCTATGCCTCGCTTGGGGGTGGCTATAAGCTGTACTACAATACTGTGCGACTGACGGGCAACCTGCCTGGCGGTACCACGCCCGTAACGGCGGCTGTGGCGGTGAACACCGAAGTGACGGATATAGAGTTGGTCAACAACCTGCTCGCCAACGAGCAAACCACCACGGCTACCGGTGGCAAAGCCTACGCCGTGTATTCGGCTCCCACTACCTCGCCCTTCACCACCATCAACAACAACGCCTACGCCGCTAACGGGGCCCGCGCCGTCTTAGCTTACGTGAATGGCGCTGACCGCGCCACCCTAGCTGCGTTGCGCACCGCCACCGGCCAGGACCAAGCCAGCCTGACCGCCCAGCCGTCTTTCGTGCTGGCGTTTCCCGGTGACCTGCGCCCCACGCGTACCTGCAACCTCGACGGCGCGGCGCGGCCACTTCCCGGCGTCCCGGTGGACTACTCAAACACTATGCGTAGCGCCACAACTCCCGATATCGGGGCGTATGAGTTTACGGAGACGTTGCCGGCCCCAACGGCGGCCAACCAGACGGTTAATTTCGGCCAGCCCGTGCCGCCGCTCACGGCCACGGCCAGCACTGGTACCGCCGGCACCCGCGTGTGGTACGCCGATGCCGCCCGCACCCAGCGCCTGTTTGCCGGCGACTCCTACGCCACCGGCCGCACGGCCATCGGCGTGTACACCTACTACGTGGTCGATTCGGTGAATACCTGTGTGAGTGCCAACGCTATCGTCACGCTCACCATCCGGCAGGTCCAAGGCACCGTAGCCGCCCTCCGCGACTTGAACGTGAGCGTCTATCCGAACCCGGCCCAAGCCGCGCAGCCACTCACGCTGGCGATAGAAGGCCCAGCCCGCCTCATCGAAACAGAGCTGCTTGATGCTCTAGGCCGCCCGGTATACCAGCAGCAAGTGCGCCATGCCACTTTGACCTCCCGCACTGAGCTTTCCTGGCGTGGCGTGTCGCCCGGCATCTATTTGCTCCGCCTCAGCACCGAAGGGCAGACTACCAGCCGGAGAGTGGTAATTGAGTAATAAGTAGGTAGGCCAAGTAAAACGAAGCCATGCGAAGCTGATTGCTTAGGCAACGCCTCTCCAATAAAGGCCGTTTCACTGAAACAAGCCCTTGATGTTGAAACATCAAGGGCTTGTTATTTTAGTGGGTTTCCGGCGCAAACTAGAGCGTCGTACTTTCTTCAAACAGCCAACTTTGGACTGGTGTACCGTGTGCGTCGCTGCATGATATAGGCTTTCAACCCTGGGAAACCGGGCTGCTCTGATATCCCAGGGCTGAAGCCCGGTCTACGGAGTGAAAGCCCAACAACTATGTTCCCAACAGCGAAACACGCCTTTAAGAACCTCTTCTAAGTTCTCACTTCTAACCTCTAAGCTCTCACTTAGGGCATTCTTCGCGGGTGAGGCTTTCGTTGATGTTGATGGCAGCTTGGGCGCCTTTGGCGGCGGCTAGTAGGGCTTGCTGCAAACCGGGCGTGGTGTCGCCGGCGGCGTAGAGGCCGGGGAAGGTGGTTTCCGCGTTTTTATTCACCCACAAGCTGCCTTTCTTGGTGAACCGGCAGCCTAGCTGCACGGCCAGGGGGCTCCGCTGCTCCTGATGCGGATGAATGAAAAGTGCCGCCCGTTCCAGCGTCTCGCCATTTTCAAACACGATGTGCCGCAGCTTGCCGCGCTTGGTGCCTTCCAGCCGGCTAATCTTTTCTTTTCGCACCCGAATACCGTGCTGGCGCAGGCGGCGCAGCGCGTTGGGCGTAAGGTTGTCCGACCCATCGGTGCAGAGTATCACGTCCTTGCTCCAACGGCTCACTAGCAGGGCCAGTCCCGTCACGCTTTTGCTGTGTCCAAACACCGCCAGCGGCTCGTTGCGTACTTCCCAGCCGTGGCAATAAGGGCAATGAAGCACACTGGTCCCCCAGAGCTCCTGCATGCCTTCCACTGCGGGCAATACGTCTTCCACGCCCGTTGCCAGCAAGACCTTGCGCGCGGTGCAAGTTTGCGGCGGGCCAGATTGGCTTTCCAGCATTAGTTGGAACCCACCAGGAATGACTTCCAAGGACGTTACTCGCGCCGGCCGCACCTCCACCGTACTATACGGTTGTAGCTGTTCGTGGCCGAGCCGTATTAGATCAGCGGGCTTGATACCATCGCGGGTGAAGAAGCTGTGTACGCCCGGCGAAGGAGCGTTGCGCGGCGTCCCACCATCACAGACCAGCACCCGGCGCAAACAACGACCCAACACCAACGCGGCGCTCAGGCCCGCGCTGCCCGCGCCAACTATCACCACATCAAAATTGAGAAGCGGAGTGGCTGGCGGACGATGACGGCGTGGACGGGGAGTGGCGGAAATGAGGGCAGGCATAGCACAAAGCGGGAAAGATGTAGTGCTATACTGCCTTGCGCCGAGCAGGGTTGAAGTCGAGTAAGCGCTGGCTCTGCCTTGAACTCGACCAGAAGTCTTCATTATAGTCTATTGGTTTTCAAAGTATTATTGTTCTCACTCTCCATTACAGCAGTTCAGTCTGCAGAAAATAATTTCATAAAAAAAGCCCCGCCAGCATTCGGCGGGGCTCTCGTAGCAATTAGGTTCTTCCTGGTGTTTCAACCCTAAACAAGTAGTTCGCTACTTGCTGAAAATTCGCTGTTTACGCAAGAACTATGCACCAAGCACTACCAACTAAGCACTATAAGACTTTACTGCTTCACCAGGTGCTGGCCCAGACGCAAGCCGTTACCGCGCACTAGCAGCAGGTAAGTACCAGCGGGCAATGTCCGCACATCCACCAGCTTGTTTTCCCCACCCGCAACTGAATAAGTGCCTAGCAAGCGGCCCGTGGCGTCAAGCAGCGTGGCTTGGTAAGTGCCCCGGGGCAGGCTGCTCAGGTCCAGCGTTACAGTTTGCTCGGCCGAGTTGGCCGGGTTAGGGAACACGCCTAGCTGAGTGGACAGCAGAGGTTGAGTGTTGAAACGCACCGTGCGCACCGGCGAGAAAGAAACCGTACCGTCGGTATCTACTTGGCGCAAGCGGTAATACACCAGGCGCTGCGTTTTGGTACCGATGCCAGCATCCGTGAAGGAGTAGGCGGTAGCTGCTTGGGTGCTGCCCTGCCCGCGAACAGTGCTTATCAACTCAAACTCATTACCGGTTAAGCTACGCTCCACATCGAAACGGTCGTTGTTTTTCTCGGAAGCCGTGCTCCAGTTTAGTTGGGCGTCTAGTCGTGCGGCGCGTACTTCAAACTCTTTCAGTTCTACCGGCAGCACACTGAAGGTGCTCACCTGGTTTACGCCGCACTCCGAGGTACCCCGGCCAGGCAAGTAAGCAATAGCGGTTACTACATCGCCATTGTTGATGTTGGAGGCTACGGCAGGGAAGGTATAATCGAACGTACCGTTGGCCGCGGCCGTGAGCGTACCCACATAGTTCTGCGCCTCGCCGTGCGCCACCGTCGGGTTGTAAGTGGCGTTGGAAGCATCTGAGTAGATAGGGCCGTTCTGGTTGTTGTCGGCGTTGTTGGCGGCATATACCTCCACGGTAGCGCCCCCGAAAATGCTGTTTCCAGCCACCGACGTGTTAGGAGTGCCGCTCTGCTGGGCCCGCCCAATAAAGCCTTGCACGCGCAGTTTGCCGCCGGGGTTGGTGATGCTCGTAATCACGGGATAGTCCATCCCAGTGTTGCCCTGCCGATCTATGAAGCTGCCATCGTTAGGCGTAACCCCGTCGCCCTGGCCGTAGCGTGAGCCGCCTTCAGCGTTGGTGCTATTCACGAAGTATGTGGCCGGCGTATAGTCTATCGGCAGCAAACCCTGCCCGCCCGTAGTACCGTCGCCATTGTCGGAGATGGAGTTTTCGCTGATGCGTACGTCGCGCTGTCCGTAGTTGATTACAACCGCTGAGGATTGGTTGCCGATGAGCAGGTTGCGGTAGATGAGGTCGGAGTTGCTGCTGGTTTCGGTGCCGACCCGCAGCAGGTAGTGAATGCCTGAGCCTTCTAGCCGGGTGGTAGCGCCACCCTTGCCATTGCCCGTTATCGTGTTCAGCTGCACTACGTTGTTACTCACGCGGCCAATCTCGAATTGGACACCGCTACTGTTGCTATTGGCAATGCGGTTGCCTTCGATGAGCAGCGGTCCCGCCGCTCCGTTGTCGCCCACGGAAATAGCGTCGCCCCCGGCTACGAGTTGGCCGTTCTGGTTGAATTCGTTGTTACGAATCACGTAACCCGCCGTGCCACTGCCCGCCGAGTAGTTGAGGCCCGAGTTGCCCGCATATGCAATGAGGCAGTTTTGCAAGGTGCCCGTGGGGTTAGACAGTTGTACCCCGGTGTTGGTGATGGGCAGCGTAGCGGGCAAATCAGCGCTAAACGCCGTCGTCCCAATAGCATTTGCTTCTAGCAGCATCCCGGTGCTGCTGGTGCCACTCACACTCACGCCCAAGGTACCGCCGTGGATGGCCACTCCGCGCAATATTCCATTCGCCGCCTGAAAAGTCACGGCCGCCGTAGTATTGCCAGCGGGCACTGTAATTTCCACTTCGGGACCGGCAATCTGGCTCAGAGCCAAGCCGGTGCTAGCTCCTACCCGGCCACCCGTTCCTAGCCGTACCGGGTTGGAATTATTTTGGCTGGTTTGGGTGGTGCCGTCGAGTGCCGTGCTAGCGCCCGTGATGGCTGGCAATGAGCTGGCCAAACTAAGCAGCGCCCGGCTGGCCGTAGTGGCGGCCACGCCACTCGCGTTGGTGAGTTGGTTCACCAAACCTGCCTGTAAGCCAGGACGCGCCAGTCCGTCGGGAATCATGAAAATGCTGGTTTCCTGACCAGCCGGAAAGTCGGTGCCGCTAGTAGTTGAGCCGGTGAAGTATGGCCGCTGGTCGAAGGAGGCAGCTGGATTACCGAGGGCGTTGGCATTGAGTATAAATTGCCGCAACGAGCCTTGGCCGGCGTCGCGGGTGGTAGTCACCACATCGAAGCTATACCCGAAGTCCACGTTGCTTACGGTAGCGGCGGCTACCGTGACGGGAGCCACGCTTTGCGGCGCCACCGTGGCGGTAGTCAGAGAAGTCAGCGTACTCGCCGCGCTGGTTATCTGGAAAGTACTGGTGGTATAGGTGCTGAAAGCCGTAGTAGAAGTGGGCTGCACTTGCCCTACTTCAACACCATTGACTCGAATGTTTAAGGTTTGGTTGTTGGTGCCGTTGCAGCAACCGCGCTGCGCTACCTGCAGTCGTAGGCTGTAAGTGCCTACAGGCAATGTCAGAGTCTGCTGCACTGAGCCAGTGAACTGCACGAATGCCACTTGGTTGCCGCCAGGCGCCGTGGGTGCCCCAAAGGCGCTGCCAGTAGCAGCAAGGCCCGAGGACCCATTGAAAGCCCATGTGCCGCCGCTCACGTTGTACTGGTAGGCGTTGGTGCCCGTACCTACACTAGGCGTTTCGAACGAGGCATTGCCCACGGCACCGCTCACCGCAGTGGTACCGTTGAGCACTTCCACCAAGTCTACAAAAGCGGTGTTGTCGCCGCCGCTAGGGTTGAGGCCCTGAATAACGAGCGTAGCATTACTGCCTGAAGACCCTGCACCAGCATCTTGCTTTTCGGGCGCCTGCCCTCCTACCCGGTTGCCGGCGTTGGCATCGTTACCGGCGTACGTTTGCACTGGCAGCAACCCCGTCGCGTAGCCAGTGCGCGCCGACGAGACCGTGTTATTAAGCACCCGCACGCTGTAGCTGCCATCGGACACTGCCGCAAATGTGTACGCTCCGTTGGCATCGGTGGTGGTGTTGCGCAAGTAGACACCGGTGCTGTTGTACAACTCCACCGTAGCGCCGGAACGGCCCACGGCGTTACTGCCCAACGCAACGCGGCTTCGGCCGGCCCCTCCTCCGTAGTTGGCGTCTTCGAAAACTGTGCCCGTAATGCTTTGAGCAACAGCATCTGTTCCGCCTAGCAAACCAGCCATTCCAAGCACAATGCTGGACCTTAGCAATGCTTTCATCAAAGAAAGAATCTTAAATTATGCTTGGAAAAAATGTTGCAAGCTCCACAAAACTACCTAGTGGTTGTCATAAATGAGTTATGTAGGTATTACTTTATTTTAATCGACAAACTGAGCTTACCAGTTGATATTGCAAGCGTAACATATTCACCTTCATTACCTACCACCGCACGTCACCAGGCGTGCCAACAAATCGAGAGCAGCCGAGCACTAGTGGGACTTTCATACTAGCTGTACTCCCTTCTGACTCTCCGTATGTAAGCGGCTAATTGCTATGCCAGCTAAGTGGCGCAGTGGACATTTTCAGTTGGTCCGAGCTTACACGAATCTGACAGCCCAGTTATAACACCTTGTTTGTGTTGGCATCCCAAGTGGCTTATGAAGTGAGTTGCGCCAATAACACGGCCCGTAGCCCAGGCAGGACAAACAAAAAAGCCCTTCCTCGAGTGAGGAAGGGCTTTCTTGTTTTGAGTATTACGACTTACTCTTTAACGAACCGCTGGCTAAAGTTGAGGCCATTGCCACGCACAAGCACCAAATACATACCCGCAGGCAACGAATTCACGGTCACCACTTTGTTCACTCCTCCTTGCACGCTGTAGCGGCCAAGCAGTCGGCCCGTGGCATCGAGCAGCGTGGCTTGGTAGGCCCCCGCCGGCAGCGTCGACAGGTCCAGCGTGGCCGTGCGCTCGTCGCTGTGGGCCGGGTTGGGGTACACGCCCAGGCTCGGCTGGCTAAGGGCCACGCTTGTGCCAAAGCTGACGGTGCGCACAGGGCTATAAGTGCTTGTGCCGTCCGTGTCCACCTGCTGCAGGCGGTAGTAGACCAGACCCGGCTGTTGCCGGCCGATGCCCGCATCAATGAAGGCGTAGTTCGTGGCTTGGCTGGTGCTACCCTGGCCCCGCACTTGGCCGATGGCCGTGAACGTGCGTCCGTCGAGGCTGCGCTCCACCGCGAAGTGGTCGTTGTTCTTTTCGGAAGCTGTCGTCCAGCGCAAGTGGGCGTCGGCTTGCACGGCCGTCACCTCGAAGCTGGTCAGTTCCACCGGCAGTGGGCCCGCCGTCGTCGGCGCGTTGCCCGAGAACTCCGATGTGCCTTGGCCCGTCACCGTCGCCGTCGCTGTAATCAACGTGCCTACTTGATTGAGCGTTGTCTGCTGCGCCGTGCTGAGCGGGATGGTGAACACGAAGCGGCGGGCGGCGGCTTCGCTGCCTTGGTCACGGCCGTTGATCAGGCCACTGTAAGCACCCACCCGAGCGTCGCCGTCGGCGGTGCTGCCTTCGGTGCGCGAGAAGAGGTAGGTGACGCCTTCACCGAAGCCCGAGCCATCAGCCGCGGCCAAGAAGAACTCCACCACGGACCCGGCCGGCGCGAAGCCCGTCACTTGCAAGTTTGGACCGTTGACCTTCGCCTGCGTGATAACCGAGAAGTTTAACAGGCCGTTAGCCCCGGCGGCGGCTGTCTTACCATCCGCGTTCTTGGTTACACCATCGCCAGACGGTGCACTAGTGCTGGAGAGGTCGATACCTAGGTCGCCATTGCTGGAAATACTGTTCTGCGTGAACTGGTTACCCGAAGTACCCGTCACCGCCGCAATACCATCGCCCGTGTTATTGGTGATGGTGTTCTGGCTGAACACGTTACCGTTGCCGGCGGAAATGGTAACACCGGCCCCGTTGCTACGGATAATGTTGTTGCTTATCGTGTTGGTGTTGTTGGTACCACTGATAAACTCAATACCGTTGCCTCGGTTGCTGTTGATGGCATTGCCCGTGATAGAGGCGTTGGTAGTGCCACCCGTTATCTGAATTCCAGCCGCAGCCGCATCCTGAGTCGAGCTACCCAGGATGACGTTGTTCGTTATCGACGCCCGAGTAGCGCCGCTTAGGCGGATGCCGCCAGTATTGTTGCCGCTGGCCGTAACGTTCGTAATGGTCGTTGCAGCGGCCCCATTGACGTACAGTGCGCTTCCTTGCAAGAGGCTGCCGTCGCCGCGGGCATTGCTGAGGCCGAGGGAGGAAATCTGGGTGGAGGCCCCCGTGACTTCTAGCCCTCTGAAAGAGTTGAAGTTGATCAGCACTTCCGGCCCCGTGGTAGTTTCGGCGATGGCCGCTACATTATCACCGGTCGCGGCCGTTTGCTTGCCCCCATCCAGAGCGGTGTTGCTGTCGGTGATGGCAGGCAGAGCCGAGGCCAGCGTGATGGTAGCCGTGTTTCCGGCGAAGCCCCCGTTTATGCCGGAGCGCAGACCAGCCGGCACATTGCTCGTGCGGCCATCACTGATCATGAAAATGCTGGTTTCCACTCCCGCCGCGGGGTCCGTGCCGGTGTCCGTGCCGTTGTTGTTGAAGGCCGTCTGGTTGAGGTTGGTGTTGACGAGGGCGTTGCTATTGAGAATGAACTGGCGCAGGGAGCCTTGGCCGGCGTCATTGGTGTTGGTAATGACGTCGAAGTTGAAGCCAAAGTCCACGCCTTGCACTGGCATGGGCGCCGTGGCAATGGTTACGGTCCCGATAGATTGCGCGACGCGTCCTCCGGCCGTCAGGTCCGCTAGGGTCTGGCTGCCTGTGTTGGCGTTTGCGTCAGCGAGGGAGGGGTTTTCGCCACCCACCCGGTTGCCATCGGCCCCGTTGTCGTAGCGGAACGTTTGCACCGGAATCAGGCCCGTCACGTTGTTCGTGTTGCGCGCCGACTTCACGGTGCTGCTCACCACGCGCACCGTATAAGTGCCTGCACCCACATTGAATGAATAGAAGCCATTCGCCCCGGTAGTGGTGGTGGTAACCAGTCGACCATCAGTGTCATACAGCTCTACCCGGGTGCCTGCGCTGCCAATAGCATTGTTAGCGAAGCCCATATCCATAGCCG
Source organism: Hymenobacter sp. M1-2 (assembly GCF_057808495.1). NCBI lineage: Bacteria > Pseudomonadati > Bacteroidota > Cytophagia > Cytophagales > Hymenobacteraceae > Hymenobacter > Hymenobacter sp. M1-2. The sequence continues at coordinate 23,117 of NZ_JBTYZO010000035.1, read as the reverse complement.
AACGGTTGGCGACTACGTAGTTGCGGCCGCTGCCGCCGCCGTAGTTCTCATCGGTGAAGATAGTACCCGAGAGCGTGGTGGCCGTGGTGATGGTCAGATCCAGCGTAGCTGTGTTCGGGCCTACGTCGCTACCCTGGTTGGTGCCTTGGGTGGGCGAGTTGGTGATGCTGGTGATCGAAACGGCCGTATTAGCGGCTACGTTGGGGGCCGTAATGCGGAAGCTAAACGTGCTTTCAGCGCCCGAAGGCACATTGTTAAGCGTGCCGAAGTCGAGGCTGCCGGCCGAAGAGGCGTTGGCCGGTGCCGTGTACGAGGTTCCGCTAGGTAGGGCTGCTTGCTGTTCAGCCGAGAGCGTAGCTCCCACTGGCAGCGTTATGCGCCGAATTTGAAACGACGCTACAGCTGGGCCGTCGTTGGTGAAAGTAGCTGTAAACAGTCCCGAAGCAGCGCCGGCCGCAATAGTAGAGGGCCCGGTGAGCGTGGTCTTAACGTCGGCTACGCAGTTGGCCGCCGCCTGAATGAGCGGCGTCTCCGGTACCGTTACATTCGTGCGGAACGGGGGCGTATCGGCGGAACCAGATGTCGAGCCATAGGCGATGTTGCCAAGCGTGGTACCGTTGATGCCCGCCGCGAACGAAGAACCAACGCTGATGGCCGAAGAGCTAAACGCCACGCCGCCCGAGCCGCCGCCACCGGGGCCGTGGGGTGAGCCATTTCCGGTGTTAGTACCACCAAAACCGCCTTTAGCCAGCACGGTCACTTTGTTGAGGCTGTTGGTAGCAATAAGCACCACGCTACCACCGGCTCCACCGCCGCCGCTGCCGTCGTTGCCGGCCACGTAGGTTGCGTCGGCGCCACTCACGTCAATGACGCCTGAGTTGACTATGGTGCTGGCCCGCAGCAGCGCTATACCGCCACCGGCCGCGCCCGAGCTAGCGAAGCCCGCTTCGGGAGTGCCCGTGCCGTTGTTGGTAGTACCGGCCCCGCCGCCACCACCCATGATTACGCGGCTCGGTGCTGCCTGTAGGAAAGGCGCGCCACCGTCGCCACCGCTGGGCAGGTCGGAATCATAGCCGTCGCCACCCCGGCCGCCGCTGCCGGCATTTGAGCCGCCACCGCCACCAGTATTTTCATCGTTAGCTGGTGTTCGGTCCGTGATCGGGTGGGTGTCGGTACCGCCGCCGCCGGCGTTGCCCGGAGCACCCCGGCCATTGCTGCCGTTGGGGTAGCCTTCTACGCCGGTATCGAGCAGGGTGCCATTGTTGTTGAGGAAACGCGGGGTACCCGCAATGCCTTCACCTTTTGAGCCGTTAGCGTCGAGGCTAGCCGGAGTTCGGTAATCGGTACCGGTCAGGTTCGTCGTCGGATCGGCGCCTCCCAGCTGCCGGCCCGCTCCACCGCGGAAGCCTTTGCCCCTCAGGTCGATTTTGTGGTCGTTCAGGTTCAGAGCACCAGCGGCATCAAACACGAATACCCCACCAACAGCGCCGTTCCAGGCCACTACGTTCAGGATATCAGCGTTCAGCGTGAACGATTGATACTGCGGCACGCGCACTACCTGAAAGCGCTTCTGGCCGTCGGTGCCAGTGAAGTTGGCGTTCTGGTAGGTGTTGGTTAGCGGATCGACGAGAGGCACAGTGGTGCTGCCGGCCGTGTACGAGGGAGCCACGATGGCGTACTCGTATTGGCCGGCGGTGGCACTGAGTTGGCCGCTGCCCGGACCATCAACCACACCGTCGCCGTAGGCGCTGGTATTAGCTGAGTTGATGGTCGCCCCCTGCATCTGCATAATCATGATCAGGTCGCCAGCGGCAAGAGGCGTACCCGAGGTTGGCAAAAAGTTAGCGCCGACCGTAAGGCTGCTTTGCCCAGAGGTGGCGCTCACTCCTGGGTAGTAGGTATTGACGGAGAAGGTGCCGTCGAAGGTGCCGTCGACACGGGTGCCGGGCAATGAGCAGCGGTTCTGGGGCAACGAGGTGGATATGGTGGTCGTCAGCTGGGCATCGGACCGCGTGCCGTTGTTGTTGCCCGGGAATAGATCCGTGCTGGTAGTAGCCGTTACTGTCTGCACCTGCGCCGATACGGAGCCCGATGCTGGCGCTGCAAACCGCAGCGTGAAGGGCGTTGAGCTACCGGCCGCCAAAGTACCCCCATTGGGAATGGTGAACGTAACAACGCCGGTACCGAAGTTGTAGCTGCCGCCCGCCACTGTTACGGTAGCAGGTTTGTTGCCCGTGAAAGTCAGTTGAGCTGTGACCCCGGTGGCGTTGCTAGGGCCGTTATTGGCCACGAGCACGTTATAAGTGGTTGGAGAGTTCGGCAGCGCCTGAGACGGACCGTTGATGGTGACGGCCACGTCGGCTTCCTGCGTGACGGTAGTGGTAACGTTAGCATTAGCAGCCGAGCCATCGTTGTTGTTTGGCGTGGGATCTTCGTTGGAAGTATTGCTGGCTTTGACCGTAATAGTGCTCACTCCCGTAACGGGAATACGTATCCGTACCAAGTGCGAAATGCTACCACCAGCCGCTAACGAGCCTTCAGCGGGGAAGGTAGTGACCCCGGCATTGTACACGCCTTGGTCCGAAGAGCTAACATCAACTAGGCTGGTAGGCGTCACGGCTACTCGAGTCACAACGTTAGTAGCAGCAGTGGTGGTGCTCGAATTTCGAGTGGTAACTATATAGCTCACAAAGCCCCCCGCTGGGCCCGTAGTTGGGCCTGTAATGGTGGTTTGCACGTCTGCGATGCCGCCTCCCAGGGCAGTAGTCAGGGCAGCTGTATTATTATCTCGGTTGGAGTCAGGAGCGCCCGTTAAAACTGTGTTGCTGGTGGCCGTGATGCTAGTGCCCGTGCCTGGTGTAGTATACCGGAAAGTAAACGAAGCCGAGCTACCGGCGGCCTGGTTGGTAACCGTACCAAAGTTGAACGTCCGCGAACCAACATCATAAGTTACGCCGCCCGCGAAGGTTTGCGTCGTAGCGTTACTACTGGTAGGACCGGCACCGTTCACAAAAATGTTGGTCACGGCCGCCGACAAGGTGAGCGTGCGCGTTGCGCTTGGCGCAACAACTGGTCCGTTGTTGGTGTAAGTAACCGTGAAGGTGCCGGTTGGAGCGTTATTAGCAAATGAGTTAGGGCTAGGCGCAGTTATAGTTGTAGCTAGGTCGGTGGGGGCCGACGTAACGTCTACACTCAGCGTGGCCTGGCCGGAAGTAGCTCCCTTTTCATCCTGCACGGTGTAGTTCACGGTGGCCGTGCCAACAAAACCCGCCGTTGGAGTAAAGCTAATAGTGCCTTGGTTGGCCCCGGCGGCGGTGTTGGCCGTGAACGTCCCGCCAACTTGTGCACCCACAAGTGCTATAGTTGCCTTATTGATGGTGTTAGTACCATCTGGGTCTAAGTCGTTAGCCAGTACGGCAATATTGGCTAGCGGAGCTAGGCTTGTCGTCGTGGCGTTATCCGCTACTGTCACTGGGGCGGAGTTGGTGAGAGTCAAGGTCAGCACCCCGGTGTTAGACGTCTGGGGCGTAGCCGCCGTGTTCTTGACGTTGTAGCCCACTGTAGCATTACCAACAAATTTATTGGGGTTGGTGAAAGTGATAACGCCAGTGCTTGAGTTAGCCGTAAACACGATGCCGTTGGCATTAGTGTAGCTCCGGCTGGTGGTGGGAGTAGCGTTGCTGGCGCTCAGGAATACAGTTGTCGCGTCGATTGGATTGCCGTTATTGTCGTCGTTACCCAACACATTAATTGTCGAGGTCGAAGTATAAGAGGCTGTAACGTCATCATTGTAAGCCGTCGGTGGTCCAATCACTGTGATGCGTTGACTGTCAGCCACCTGCCTTCCTGTGTTATTGGCGTTGCTAGCCGAAACAGTCGCCACCGCCGTGAATGAAGGCGTAGTAGGAACGACGAAGGAGATTGTGAAATCAAGAGTGCTACGGTTCTTGTCTAGGCTGTAAGGCCCCCCTGTGAACGATACTGCACCAGTACCCGGATTGTACGTAGCACCACTTCTTCCTGTGCCATTGAACGTAACATTAGTCAAGTCTCTAGGCAACCCTGTCACCGTTCGCACTACAGCGTCGGCCGTAGTATTTCCACTGCCTGTATTAGTGATAGTGACTGTCAACACTAGTGGCGCTCCAGGGTTGACAGTGTTATTTGTCGCATTAGAACTAATAGACACTCCCAAAAAGGGGGTTTGTGCCCAGGCCTTGAGGCTGCCAAACAAGATGAAAAGCCCCAGGAAAAGCCCGAAGCGTAGTAGAGTTGTTCTCATATTAGGAATTTGGGTTGTGAGTTGAGAAAAAATTAGACTGAACAGTAGCGAAGCATTCTAACTACATAAGCTTCTTTAAAAGCCTGAATGCTACAATTCTACTTCATGTCCAATATGCAAATTAGAATTTTTTGATGAATACAGGCGTGACTCACCAACAAAGAGCTAAGCAGAAGGACAATTGCCTATGCTCTTGTATATTAGCACCTTCTAATTTTTATGCAGCAAACTACGACTTATAGCTCATTTCAGATTTACTCCTTGGTTAATATTTTGAGAATCTTTCTCTACAAGAAAAAAAAGGTTCTTCTTTATAAATATTCCCACATAATACATTCTTGAGGAAAGGGCACAAATATCATTCACAGGCTAGGTGTAGAAAACAAAAAAGCCCTTCCTCATACGAGGAAGGGCTTCTCATTTTGGGTATTACTGCTTATTCCTTAATCAGGCGCTGGCTCAGCTTGAGGCCGTTGCCTTGCACGAGCACTATGTAGGTGCCTACTGGCAGCGTCTGCACATCCACGGCTTTGTTGATTCCGCCCTCCACTGAGTAGCGGCCCAACAAGCGGCCCGTGGCATCGAGCAACGTGGCCTGGTAGTGGCCCTGTGGCAACTGCGACAAGTCCAGCGTGGCTGTGCGGTCTTGGCTGCTGGCCGGGTTGGGGTATACGCCCACGCTCGGCCGGCTGCTGGCCACTACCGTACCGAAACGCACCGTACGCACCGGGCTGTAGGTGCTTGTGCCGTCCGTGTCCACCTGCTGCAGGCGGTAGTAGACCACACCTTGGTGCTGGCGACCAACGTTCACATCGGTGAAGCTGTAGGCGCTAGCTTGGCTGGTGCTACCCTGGCCCCGCACTTGGCCGATGGCCGTGAACGTGCGTCCGTCGAGGCTGCGCTCCACCGCGAAGTGGTCGTTGTTCTTTTCGGAAGCTGTCGTCCAGCGCAAGTGGGCGTCGGCTTGCACGGCCGTCACCTCGAAGCTGGTCAGTTCCACCGGCAGTGGGCCCGCCGTCGTCGGCGCGTTGCCCGAGAACTCCGATGTGCCTTGGCCCGTCACCGTCGCCGTCGCTGTAATCAACGTGCCTACTTGATTGAGCGTTGTCTGCTGCGCCGTGCTGAGCGGGATGGTGAACACGAAGCGGCGGGCGGCGGCTTCGCTGCCTTGGTCACGGCCGTTGATCAGGCCACTGTAAGCACCCACCCGAGCGTCGCCGTCGGCGGTGCTGCCTTCGGTGCGCGAGAAGAGGTAGGTGACGCCTTCACCGAAGCCCGAGCCATCAGCCGCGGCCAAGAAGAACTCCACCACGGACCCGGCCGGCGCGAAGCCCGTCACTTGCAGGTTGCCGCCGTTCACTTTCGATTGCGTGATAACCGGGAAGTTCAGCAAGCCATTGCTACCCATGGTAGTCGTCTTACCATCCGCGTTCTTGCTGACATACGTGCCAGAGCCTTTGCTTGCGTCGTCCGTGCTATTAAGCAAGTCGATGCCTATCTGGTTGCTGGCCGCGCCACCCGTGGAAGTCACCACAGAGCCGTTACCACTTATTGAATTAAGCGAGAATACGTTATTAGTTGTACCCGACACACTCATGATACCAGCGCCGTAGTTGTCGCGGATGATGTTTTGAGCTACCGTGTTGTTGGAACCGTACAAACGCACTCCTGAAGTTTCTCCATTGGCTCGGCCGTTGCCGATAATGGTGTTGCCCGTGATGGTGTTGCTTCCAGTTGAAGCGAACGAATCAACCCCGGCACCCGCGTTGTCGACGAGCAGGTTGCCGGTTACTACCGTGCTTGAGCTGTTTTCGATGTCAATACCGTCGAGGTTGGTGGTACCGATGCCGTTGTTGCGGATTTCGTTGTTGCGAATTACCACGCCAGTCGAGCCGCCTTCTACCCCGATGCCTTTGCCGCTGGCGTAGCCAATCAGGTTGTTTTGTACGATGCTGGCCGTAGCGCCGGTGAGGGTGCCGTTGCCATCACCATTGATGATGCGCAGGTTGTCGCCGCCGCCCGTGGCCGTAGTACCGGTATTGAAGTCCGCTTTCGTGGCCGAGAGGCCCAAGAAGTTTGCTTCTACTAGGAAGCCCGTCACGTTACCAACGCGCACGTTGGCGTTGGCGTCGTCGTTGGTGGCATTGCCGAAGCCTACTACCGACAGGCCCCGCAGGGTGGTACCCGCTGCCTGCACGTCCAGGCCGATGCCCAGGTTAGCGGCGCCGTCCTGAATCTGCACTTCCGGGCGCTCCACCTGGCTCAGGGCCAGGTCGTCGGTGGTGCCGCTGATTTCGTCTACCCCGTTGGCGCCGGTACCTACGTTGCCGCCCAAGCCAAGCGCACCCGCGTTGGTGTTGCCCACGTTGGTAGTTTGCTTCGTGCCGTCGAGGCTGGTGCCAGCATCCGTAATGGCGGGCAGCGCGGTGGCGGGCGTAATAACAGCCACACCAGCAGTCAAGCCGCTGTTTAGGCCGTTGCGCAAGCCAGCCGGTGCGCCACTAGCTGCTCCGTTAGGAATCATGAAGATGGTGCTTTCCACACCCACCGTACCATTGACTTGAGCCAAATTGGTGTTGGGCAGCGCATTGCTGTTCGTGATGAACTGACGCAAGGAGCCTTGGCCGGCGTCATTGGTGTTCGTGATGACATCGAAGTTGAAGCCGAAGTTCACGCTGCCCACCGCGGCCGGGACGCTGGCTATGGTAACGGTTGCCAGGGACTGTGGCGTGACCGTGCCGGCTGTGAGGCTAGCCAGTGTCTGGCTACCAGTATTGGCTGCGGCATCCTGCTTTTCAGGCGCTTCCCCACCCACGCGGTTCACATCGCCGTTCACGAAGGTTTGTACTCCTATCAGACCAGTGACATTGTTGGTGTTGCGCGACGAGGTAACCGAGTTGTTCACCACGCGTACCGTGTAGGTACCCGCTGCTACGTTGCCAAAGCTGTAGGAACCGATAGTGCCGGTGGTAGCCGTAGTGGTGGTAGTTACTAGGTTGCCGCTGGCATTGTAGAGTTCCACCCTAGCTCCGCCTCGGCCTACGCCCGCCGCGTCAGTCAAGCTCCGGCCGGCACCGCCGCCGTAGTTCACATCCTCGAAAATGGTACCACTGATGGTAGTAACCGGTATCACTGGAATGGTGTAGGTAGCTGCCGTGTTCGACTGCTGGTTGGAGTTGTCCACCGCGAAGAAGGTGAATGTAGCATCGCCGCCAAAGCCCGCCGCTGGGGCAAACCGCAACTGAGCAGCCTGCGCAGCGGTAATCTGCTGGCCCGCCGTTAGGGCCGTGCCGTTGAGCGACAGAACGCCCTGAGCGGCTGTGGGCAACGTAGCAATGATGTAGTTGGTGACGGTACCATCCTGATCCGTACCGGCTAACGACTGAATCGCCGTTGGGCCGCTTGTGTTGAGCATAGCTGGCGAGTTGGTCACGTTCGTAGCCACTGGAGGCACGTTGGTTAGGCCAGCGCAGAGCACCGAAAAGGGTACTACTTGGCGGGCAATGCCACTGCCGGTCGGACCGGCATATTCAAACTTGAGGCTATTGCCGCCCTCGGCTTCGGCATAAAATATCAATACGTTATGCGAGCCAGCGGAGAGCGCAACGGTGGCCGTCACCGTGGTACTGCCATGCAGACCGCCATTGTTGATGGTAGCCGAAGCCGCAGTCGGCGTAGCAGCCAGAGCTGCACCATCGAGCCACAAATACGAGGCGTCGTCGGAGGAAAGGTAGAACGTGTACAAACCAGCTGTCGGCACGGATATATTGCCGCGGAACCGGGCGCTAAAGAAATTTGGATCGGCAACCGTGCCTTGCGCCGGAGGAACGATGTTGCCCCAGGTGCTCGTAGTGAAGTCTAGCTGGCTATCGAAGCGCGATACCCCAGCAGTGCGACTGGTGAAATAGCTCAAGTCGTCGGTAGTAGCGGCACCGGTGCTGAAGCTGCCGGCATAATACTGGCCATATAAGCCTGCACTAGCCGTTCCACCACCAGCATATGACGGGCCGCAGGTGCTGCCCACCGGAATAGTGTAGGTAGCTGCAGTGGCGCTGGTCAAGCCCAGGTTATCGGTAGCGGTGTACGTGAAAACGGCATTGCCCACGTACCCTGGATTAGGATCGAACGTGAGTTGGCCAAGCTGGTTGGCTGGAATTATCTGGCCCACTGTTACAGCCGTGCCGTTGAAGGCCAGTACTCCGTTGGAAGGCAGACTCTGGATGGTGAACGAAGCAATGCTGCCATCAGGGTCGGTGCCTGATAGTGACGGGGCAAGCACGGTGGCCGCCAGCGTGTTGTCTAAGGCAGCGTTGGTTACGTTGTTGGCTACGGGTCGGTCACTCACCGTTACGGCAATGGTGGCCGCGTTGCTAATGGCGCCGTTGTTGTCTGACACCGTGTACGTAATAGAGCTCGTGCCGCGGTAGCCCGTTACGGGTGCAAACGTCACATTACCGGCGTTATCTACCGTGTACGTGCCTTGGCCGGCCACCGTCCGGGTGATATCCCGAGCTGGAGTGCTAGGATCCAAGTCTATCAAAGCCAAGTTCAGCGTGCCATCGGCATCACTGTCGTTGGCGCTGATGGAAAACGTGATGGCAGTATTGAGCGGCGTAACGCGCGAATCGTTATTGGCTACCGGCGCTAGGTTACACGTGCCGAAGTAGACGTCATCAATACCTAGGTCGTTGCCGCCTTCTACAGTTGTTACGTTGCGAATCTCAAACGTAGCCGTGGTATTTTCTCCCGAGTACCAAACGTCCGAAAACTGCACCCACTGGTCGGGCGATTCAGGCAGGGTTACCGTAGCCGAGACCGAGGCGCCGTTGATGACGAAACCCACGGTGGGGTCAACCAGATCAAAGCCAGGCCGGATCAAGTTATTGAAGAACGCCGAAAACGAATAGTACCGCCGGGGCTGTACCGTGATGGTCTGGGAATACAGCGTCTTGATAGACAGGGTCCCGTTGATAATCATGAATTTATCACCCGTCGTGGTGCCGTGGCCGGTCTGGCCCCAGTCGCTACCCGTTTGGCGATATTCAGCGGCGCTGGCATCTACTGCGTAAGATCCGCTCATTCCCAAAGGATTGCTACCAGGAGCATTCACAATAGTGGAACGCGGTACAAATGCGTAGTCGGTATTAAAGCCGAAATCCGCGGGGCTCGAACCCGAGTTGAAATCCGGGTTTCTCAACAAGTTATTGCCGGAAGTAGCCGTACAAGCCGAGTTAGAATCATAAACGCGTAGTGCTACCGTGGCCGTGGCGCATGCCACTGGGGTGCCATTGTCGCATACCTGGTACCGGAAGCTGTCGGAGCCGAGGAAGCCGTTGTTGGGCGTGTAGGTGTAGCTGCCGTCCGCATTGAGCACCAACGTGCCATTGGTTGGTCCGGTAACCAGCGAAACCGTTAGCAATCCACCTTCCGGATCGGTATCGTTCAGAATGACGTTGCCCGATTTGGCCGTGTTGCGCGGCAATTCGTTGCTGTCGTTGCCTGCTACAGGCGGCCGGTTAATGGGCGTGGTGATATTGGCGTTGGCTGCTGAGCCGTCATTGTTCGTTGTAGTGGCATCCGTGGTGCTGGAAGTGCTGGCAGCCTTGCCCGTTACCGAGGCTACCCCTGAAGGAGCTGGAAACGATACGGTGTTAGTAGCCGCCGCTGCGCCACTGCCCAGATTGGGGATGTTACCAAATGTCACGAGACCGGTTCCCATATCATAGGCGCCGCTGCTAACCATTACTCCCGTAAGGCCGGCCGGCAGCTTGATCGTTTGAACCACGTTGGTAGCCGCGTTAGGCCCCATGTTGGTGCTCGATACCGTGTACGTAATCGTGGTGCCAGCCAGTACAGTAGCCGTGCTACCACTGATAATGGTCGTAACGTCGGCCGTAATGGCGCATTGCGCGGCGTAAGAAAACGTAGTTACGACCCCGCTGCCGCCTTTAGTGGCACCGTTAGCCGGAAACTCGGTGAGGCTCGAAGAGGAGGTAGTGCCATTGGCGGCACCCGCAACACTTGTGGTAGGAGTACCCGAGGTATACGCAATGTAGCCGCCGCCACCGCCGCCGCCGGGTCCTTCTGCCTCGGTCGAACCGGCTTGCAGGCCGCCCATACCGCCTTGCGCCGTAAGAGTAATGTTTGACAAAGCTCCCGCGGAATTGATAACGATGGTACCACCCGCACCACCGCCACCAGGGGCGTCAATTGCGCCAGAAGTAGCTGCCGCCGTGCCATTCGATACGATGCTACCGCCGCCCGCTACCGTGCCACCGCCCAGGATGTAGATCAAGCCGCCGCCGTTACCCCCGCCGGTACCCCCGCCGTCATTAGCGTCGCCGGCACCGCCACCGCCACCTAGAAACAAGCGGCCCGTGTAATCAAGAGGCCGACCACCCAGACCGCCGTAATTCTGGCGGCTGTCACCACCCCAGCTCGCGTTGCCAGGACCAGTAGCCGCCGCGTTCTGGTCACTAGTCGAATAAGAGTATCCGCCACGGCCTCCACCAGGAGAGGTGGAAGTAGCGAAATTAGCAGACTCTTGGTTCCAGGCAACATCGTATACGTTGACCGTGACAACTCCACCAACAAAAGCATTTCGCTCTGGATTGCCAGTGCCCGTCCAGGTGCCCGTGCCAGCGTTGGCACCGCCGCCGCCGCCCGAGTTGTGAGAGTTACCGCCGCCGCCGCCGTTGGCCGCAGCTCCCCGGCCGTAGCGGCCATTGAGAAGGTCGTAGTCAGCTGCTGAACCAGCAATACCCTCGCCTTTAGCCGCGCCAAAAGACGTGAGGGCAGACCGGCGGCCATTACCCGCCGAAGGGAAAGAAGAGTTAGTGGAAGTGGTAGCAGCGCCGCCCCGGAAGCCTAAGCCCGACGCGTTGATAGACGAGCCAGTGTTCAAGGTGATGTTGCCGCTTACGTCCACCGCTACTACGCCGCCCGTCGCACCGTTCCACGCCGGAGCCGTGATGGTACCAGTAGACGTAAGCGTGAGCGTAGTATAGCGGGGCACGCGTACAATTTGTGTTTTGCCCGCCACCGTGTACGAGTTAGTTAAGCCGCAAGCGAATGTGATGGACGTAGCCGATGGTACTGCCGCCACTTCCAAGAGTTCGTAGCGGCCGGCGCTATTGTAGTTGGTGACATTACCGTAAGTAGCCGCATCCGTCACATCGATGGTAGCCCCCTGCATCTGGATAATCATCACCAAGTCGCCAGCAGCCAAGGCGGCATTCCCATTAGCGTTCAGGGCACTGGCGTTCACCGTAATGGTCTTACTTCCGGCTGCCGCATTGGCAGTAAGCGTGGCGTAGGCGTTAATCTGGGTATTAGCCACAGTAACAGCTCGGGCTCCGTTTTTACCTGATTGCGCAAAAGCGGCCGGCGCAGACAGCAGCAGTAAGAGCCACCGGGCTGAGAGCAACCACCGGGCTGGGGTAAGTAAGCGTGTTCTCATGTAAGAAAGTATGTGTGCTTGAGAGTTGAAGATTTCAGTATTTAGGGCCAGCTACCTAAAAGCGCGTTGGACCAGTACAAAGCTACTTCGCGCCCAAAGCTGAGCCGCTTCGTTTTCGGTGAATGGGAAAATTCACCCGGTGAATCTCGGCTGTCAGGGGAGCAACTTTCTCGGCTCTGAAGTGATATTTCTGTCGCGCCGCCGCTACGAATTATCTAGTCAACTCGGATTTACTGCAGGCATAAGAAAGCCAAAAGCCCCACCTCACGGCAGGGCTTTTGGCTTGTGAATTCAGTGAATCTAATAGACCTGACTACGGCCGCTGTTGCGGACCAGTTGCTGCACCTCCTGGTTGAAGTCATCAACTCCGGCTAACTCTTCCAAGGGCAGGTGCAGGCGGTATTTCCAGAAGTGCGTGGGGTTGGCGGGCACGTTGATCTGTTCTTCGTGCGGGTCCGCGCGGCGCAGTTGCTCGCTCATGGCCAGCAAATCCTGAAGCGGGAAAATGGCCCACATAGCCGGCGAGTGCAGGTGCTGCACCGTGATTTCGCGCGCCACCCACGGCTCGCAGTGGTACGGCGCCTGCTCGCCCCAATGACCCAGAATAGTCTCGAAAAAGCGCTGCGTTTTGGTGTGGTCTTCCTCCCACCAGCCGCGCACCGTACTCATGTCGTGCGAGCCGGGACTCACTACCGACAGATACGGCGCGGCATCCGGGTGGCCGAACTCCACCTTCGGGTCGGAGGGCATACGCTGGATGTTGAGGCCCAGCATGCCCAAGGCCCGCATCACGCCCGGCACTGATTCGGGCACCATGCCCAGGTCTTCGCCGCAGATGAGCATGTTGGTGGCGTAGCGCACGGGCGGCAGCTTCACCATGCCCTGGTCGCGCCAGAAAGTCTCGTGCCGGCGGTAGAAGAAGTCGACGTAGATATCGTCGTAAAGGCGGCGCTGGTCCTGCTCGTTCAGTTCGCCGAACGACCACGTTTTATTGAGCGTGATGCGCGGGTGGTAGAAGTCGGGCCGCAGGTCGTCGGGCACGAAGAGCACTTCATTGGCCACGCTGTAGAGGTGGGTCCGTAGCCACTGATAATGCGCGGTATTGGCTGGGTCGGCGACTATTTTCTGTTCGAACACCGTTTCCATCTGGCGTTGGGTGCGCACGTGCTCCTTCAGCCGGATAGCCCCGTAGCCGGCATCCTCCATAAACTCGTCGAATACTGCCTGCGCCTGTCCGTGGAAGATGTGCTGGAGCATGTGCCAGCGGATGTATGGTTCGCACAGCCGGCCGTAATTGAACCAGCCCAGGCGCTGCTCAATTTCGTGCTGGTGCAGTGGCAAAGCCGGCGAGAAGTGCCCCAACAAGCCTTCCACGGAATGACCCGGAATCTCCCAGATGCGGAAGAAACCCAGAATATGGTCGATGCGCAGCGTATCGAAGTAACGCGCCAACTGGCCCATGCGCTGCTTCCACCACGCGTAGCCGTCTTCGGCCATCCGCTCCCAGTTGTAGGTGGGGAAGCGCCAGTTTTGGCCCGTTACCGAGAAGTCGTCCGGGGGCGCGCCGGCTTGTTGGTGCATGTGGTAGAGTTCCGGCTGCGTCCAAGCGTCCACGGAGTGGCGGTAGATACCAATGGGCAGGTCGCCTTTGAGCACCACGCCGTGCTGACGGGCGTACTGCACGGCGTCGCGCAGCTGTTTATCTAAGTGAAACTGGGTGAAGAAGTGCAGCCCCACTTTATCGAAGCCCGGCGCATCTTCGCGGGTCAGCTCGGCCACCTTGGCGGGCGTGCGGTATTCCTCGGGCCACTGCTGGAAATCGGCGGTGCCGAACTGGTCCCGCAGCGCGGAAAACACGGCGTACGGCTCCAACCATGCCCCCTGTTCTGCCCGGAACGCCTGGAAATCGGGGTCGGCCAGGAAAGCCTGCTTCTCTTGCTGGTACAGCCGCCGCGCGAACTTCCATTTAGCTTGCATCACGGGCTCGTAGTCCACGAAGTCGCGGCCGTTTAGCTCCTCGCGCTGTTGGTCCAGTTCCTGCTGGGCCGCGGCATCCTGCAACGGCGCAATGGCATCGAGGTTGAGATACTGCGGGTGCAAAGCAAACACCGAAATTGCCGCGTACGGATACGAATCAACCCAGGTGTGCGTGGCTACAGTGTCGTTGATGGGTAGAATCTGCACCAGCTTCAGGCCGGTACTCACCGCCCAATCCACCAGCAGCTTCAAGTCCGGAAACTCCCCGACTCCCAAGCCTTTACGGCTGCGTAGCGCGAAAACGGGCAGGGCCACGCCGGCCCCGCGCCAGGCATTGGGATAGCGGAAATTCTCATCGGCGCGCACACGCTGAGTGCGGCGGTCCGACGACGGCGAAATGATACGGTCGTCGCCGGCTTCGAGCAGGACGATCTTCTTCTCGGCTGGCTCCCACACCCCATACTTATACTGTACTACGCGCTCCGGTTGCTCCAGCGCCACCTCGGCAGTCCAGGTTGGGTAGTCGGCATCGGAGAGCAGCACGGCTTTGCGAGCATCCCAGGCGCCGAGGGCCGGGTCGGAACCGAGCACGCATAGCTGGTGGCCGGGGTCTACACGCGGGGCAGCCAGTTGGAACCGCACCACTGAATCGGCCACGCGGGCAGTTTTGGCGAGCTTATCCGCTTTAGAAACGTGGGGGCGCCGAAGCAGGGCTTCGGCGAAAGCCGCCGTGAACAGCTCGTTTTCCGGCTGGGCGGCCGGGCGCCAGTAGTCTTCCAGCACCACGCGCGTAAACTGGTGGCCGTCGTAGTGCACCTGGCGGTTGGGGCCCCACTCCCAGTGCTTGCCGCCGTCTTGGTCGTCGAGCAGAATATACTTGTATTCCACCATGCCGGGCGCGTCGTCGGGCAGGCTAATTTCCTGGCTCCAGCGGCCGAGTTCGGGGTTGTAATGTAGGCTAAGTGCGTGGTCGAGGTTCCATTGGCCCAGGCTGGGCTCGGAACCGCACACCACCAGCCGCTGGCCCCACGCGGTGCGAAAGGGCAAAGAAAAACGAAGAATCATGGGTCGACAAGGATAAGGCGCGAAAGATAAGAGGTGAACCGGTGATTAAGTAACCATAACCGTAATGGATTCCATTCCAGGCTGGTTTCGCCTTCGACTCTTTATGGTATTATTCGCTCTACCTCACCTCTTTCCCAACCCAAAGCCTGTGTTTGCCGTTGATTTTGACCGAACCTTAACCGTTTTTGGTCATCAACTCCTTGCCTACTTACGCCCGCCGCGCCCTGTACACCGTCCTAGGGCTTGTGGCTTTTGTGTTGCTCCTCGTGATTGGGGTAGTAGTGGCGCTGCAATTTCCGTCGGTGCAGGACTACGCTGCCCACAAAGCCGCCAACTACCTCCAGGATAAAATCGGGACGGAAGTCCGCATTGCCAAGTTTCGGTCCGACTTCCGGCACGCCATCAACCTCGACGGGGTCTACATCGAGGACCAGCAAGGTGATACGCTGCTGTCAGTGGGACACTTGGGCGTAGACCTCGACATCTGGGCCCTGACAAAGTCGGAAATCAACCTGAAGTCGTTGGAACTGAATGATGGCCGCTTGGCCATTGCGCGCACCGAGCCCGACAGCATCAGCAATTACGACTTCATCGTCAACGCCTTCGCCACCGGCGACACCACCACAACCACCCCGGCCGACACCACTGGCGCGGGCTTCAAGTACGACATCGGCGACGTGCGCCTAACCAACATCCACCTCACCTACGACGACCAGGTGGACGGCCTCAGCCTGCGCACCAAAGTAGGCGAACTGGCCGTGACGATGGACGCAGTGGACGTGGACGAGTCTATTTATAAGATCAACGAAGCCACGCTGCGCAACACCGGCATCATCATCGCGCAAACTAAAACTGCGCCGCCTGATACCGCCGTGGCGGAGCCCCTGGATTTGACCATCGGCCTGAACCGAGCCAACCTCAACAACGTCAGCTTAACCTATAAAAACGACCCGTCGGCACAGTTTATCAGCACCCGCGTGGGTGAGGCCGAAATTACGGCCGACAATATTGACCTGATTAATTCGCGGGTGGCGCTCAACACGCTGAAGCTGCGCAATTCCAGCTTCGCTTACGCCCAGAACGAGAACGTGCCGGTGGAGAAGCGCCTCGTGAACCCCGCCGAAGTCGTGCGCGACCTCAACGATGCTGTGGAAACCGCCACCGGCCAGCCCACCAGCTGGGTGGTCACGCTGAAACGTTCCGACATCAACGCTGTGGATGTGGCCTTTGACAATTTCAACGAGCCCCGGCAGCGCACCCGCGTACCGGCCATGGACTACAACCACCTCAAGTTCACGGACCTCACGCTGAATACAGAGAACCTGTTCTACTCCGAAAACCGCACCACCGGCCGCATTACGCAGCTAGCGGGCAAGGAACAGAGCGGCTTCGAAATCACCTCCACGAAGGCCGACCTAGTGTTCGACTCCGTGCAAACGCGGCTCGACAACCTGGACCTGATTACGCCGCACACCCGCATCCGCCACACTTTGGCTATGCGCTACCGCAGCCTCGACGCGCTGGCCGATACCAAGCAACTGCCCAACCTCGGCATCGAAGGCGACCTACAAGAGGTGCGCCTAGGTTTCCGCGACATCCTGTACTTGGTGCCTGATTTGGCCGGCACCCCGCCTTTCAACACCGGCCCCAACCAGTCGGTGCTGGTGAGTGGGCGCGTGAACGGGCGCGTGGGCGACTTGCGGGTGCAGAACCTGGAGTTTGTGGGCTTCCGCAACACCGTCGTGAAGGCCAGCGGCCGGATTCAGGGCTTGCCCGAAACCGACCAGCGCCTGTACACCGATTTTAACATTCAGCAGTTCACGACCACCGAAGCCGACATCAAAAGCCTCGTTCCCAAGGGTACTATTCCTTCGAACATCCGTATCCCGCCGCGCATGACGGTGGCCGGCACGTTCCGCGGGCGGCCTACGGCGCTGCTCTTCGATACCGATTTGCGGGCTACTACCAGCTTCGGCAACGTGGCGGCTAAAGTGGACTTGGGCAGCGGACCGAAGGGCCAGGAACCGATTACGGCTACATTCAGCACGCAGCAGCTAGATGTCGGGAAGATTCTGCGTGACCCCACCATTGGGCGCATCACGGCCAACGGCCGCCTCACGGGCCGCGGCGGCCTCGACCCCAATCTACTGCGCGGCCGCTTAGTGGCCAATGTGCAAGGCGCCACCTACAACGGCTACACTTACCGCGGCATCACAGCCACCGTCGATATTGACCGCAACCGCTATGTGATTGACGCGCGCAGCCCTCGGGACCCCAACCTAAACCTCGACCTATTGGCTACCGTGAACCTGCGCGACGCCAACAAGCCTAGCTACGAGGTGCAGCGCCTCAACCTGCGCGGCGCCAACCTCACGGCTCTCGGCTTTTACACCGGCGGCGACCTGCGGGTACAAGGCGACCTCACCGCCAACCTCAGCGGCGCCGACGCCAATAGTATCAATGGCACATTCTCCGGCCGCAACATCGTGATTGTGCGCGACAACCAGCCGATAGCGCTGGATTCCGTGAGTGGCCGCATCGTGCAGCGCCCGGGCCGCACGGAAGTGGCCGTCAACTCCAACATCCTCGACGTAAACCTGGAAGGCAACACAGCTCTCGGTGATATTGCGACGGTGCTACAGCAGCACATCGACCGGTATTTCGACCTGCCGGGCGTGCAGTTCAGGCCTTCGGCCGCCGACCGGCGCTTCACCTTTGAGGCCAACGTGAAGAACACCGTGCTCCTGCAAAAGCTGGTGCCCGACCTCAAGCAGCTCACCCCTTTCAAGCTTGCCGGCGCCTTCGACAGCCGCAGCGCCAACCTTACCGTCAACACCCGCATTCCGCGCATTGTCTACTTAGGCTTTGCGCTTGATTCGTTACGGTTCAATATCGACTCTGACCCACAGAAGTTGAATTACGCGCTGGGCCTGCGGCAAGTCAGCCAAGACACCTCACTGCGCATTCCGAACCCGACCCTAGCAGGCAGCATCCAGAACAACCAGATTGGTACTCGCCTGCGCATCGCGGAGTCGGATAGTGCCGAGCGTTTGAATATGGCGGGCGTGCTGCGCGTGTTGGGTGGCGGCGACTCCTACGCGTTCAGTTTCGACCCGAAGCTCATGCTTGATGGGGTGGAATGGACCGTGGCAACCGGCAACGAGCTGCGCTTCACCACCGCAACCGGCGCCATCTTCGCCCAAAACGTGGACTTCCGCCGCGGCGACCGTTTCCTGACGCTACAAACGTTACCCGGGGCCCGCTACCCGCTACAAGTCAGCATGGGTAACCTCGAAATCAACGGGCTGGCCCGCGCCGCTGGCTTGCAGGATTCGCTGGTGGCTGGTACGCTCAACGGTCAGGCCTTGGCCTTCAACCTGGGCCAGCCCCGGCAGGCTTTCACCGCCGACGCTGTGTTGGGCGGCTTCGTGTACAACAAGTCCATCGTGGGGGACATCAACCTGAAGGCGACCAACCCTGTGCCTGACCGCTACAACGTGGACGTGCGGCTCACCAACCAGCAAGGCACCGACGTGCAAGCTGTGGGCTACTACCAAGCCACGCCCGCCAGCCCCATTCAATTTGCTATCAACGTGAACCGCTTCAACCTGCAAACCGTCGAGCCTTTCTCGGCCGGGCAGTTGCGCGAAAGCAGCGGGGGCATCACGGGCAACCTGACAGTGAATGGCACCGTGAAACAGCCGCGCATTGATGGTACACTCACCACCACGCCCGACGCAGGCTTCACCGTGACTCAACTCGGCGCGCCCTACCGTCTGCCCAGCCAATCCATTGCCTTCGATAATCAAGGCATCCGCTTCGATAGCTTCACGGTGCTCGATTCGCTCGGCAACAAAGCCGTGCTGAGTGGCCGCGTCCTAACGCGCAACTACGTTGACGATTACCGCTTCAACCTCACGGCCAACACCGACCAGTTCGTGGCGATACAAAGCACGGCGCGCGACAATGAGCTGTTCTATGGCAAGCTTATTATCGATTCGGAAACCACTATTCGCGGCAACCTCACGCTGCCCGTCATCAACACCCGCGCCGTGGTAGTTGATGGCTCTAACCTCACCGTCGTGACGCCCAATGATGAGGCCGGTTTAGTAGCAACGGATGGTATTGTGGAATTCGTGGATAAAAGCGCCCCGCTCGATACCATGCTGGCCCGGCAAGTAGCGCTGGATTCCGCGAAAACTGCTTCTGGCTTCGACATTACGGCCCGCGTCACGGTTTCCGACGCCACGCCCTTTACTATCATCATCGACCCAATTTCCGGCGACAACCTGCAAGTACGGGCCAACGGTACGCTCAATACGGCCATCGACGCGGCGGGCACTATCACGCTCACCGGCCGCCTCGACGTAGCCAGCGGCTCCTACAACCTCTCGCTCTACGACTTGGCTTCGCGCAAATTCGACATCGGGCCGGGCAGTTCCATTGTTTGGAGCGGCGACCCATACAATGCGCAACTGAACGTAGCAGCCATCTACAGCGTGAAAGCCGCTCCCGCCGAGTTGCTTTCCGCGCAAGGTGTGGCCGATGAAACGCTAAATGCTGTGGGGCGCAACCAGCTGCCGTTCCAGGTGTACCTGAACGTAACCGGCGAGTTGCTCAAGCCAGTTATTGGCTTCGACATCAAGCTGCCCGAAGAAACCCGTTCAGAATTACGGGGTCCTATTGAGGCCCGTCTCGCCCAGCTACGCCAGCCTAGCGAAGCTTCGGAGTTGAACAAGCAGGTTTTTTCGCTGCTGGTGCTGAATCGTTTCTTAGCCGATGATCCATTCAAGAGCAGTAGCGGCAACTTGGTGGCTGAGCAATTGCGCGGCTCCGCCAGCCAAGTGCTCACGCAGCAGCTCAACAACCTCACCGGCTCTTATCTCTCCAATCTGGGCGTAGAGCTAGGCGTGAATTCCTACGCCGACTACTCCAGCGGCGCCGAGAAAACCCGCACCGACCTCAACGTGGCCGTGCGCCGCCAGCTCTTCAACGACCGTCTCACCGTACGCTTAGGCACCGACTTACCGCTGGGTGGTGGCAATCAAGCCTCGCAAGGCCAAAGCCAAAGCGGCATCAGCGCCTTCGCCGGCGACGTGAGCGTGGAATACAACGTGCTGGCTAACGGCCGGATTCGGTTGCGGGCCTTCCGCAGCAACGCCTACGGCGACATCGATGGCCAATACGTGCGTACCGGCGCCTCACTCATCTTCCAGCGCGACTACCGTGACCTAGCCGATCTATTCAAAGGCATTGACAAGGAAGTGAAGGAAGAAGTAAAGGAAAACCGCCGCCGCCAGCGCCGCGACAAGAAAGCAGCGCAAGATTCCACCCAAGTTGTCACGACGGCGCCGCGCCGCGATTCTACTCGCCTTGCCCAACGCCCAACTACCTCGGGCCGCTAAATCTTCATTCAGTAGTCTTAGGCGTGATGCCCGCCGGCACCTTTCCCGCGCAGTATGATTTTCAAGAAACCGTCTTTCCTTATGATGTTCAGCTCCTCTACTCGCCTGGAAAGTCGTCCGGCTTCTCGCCTTGCGGGGCGGAGAGCAGGCGCCGGGCGGCAGCTCCGGAGTTGGGTTGCGCTGAGCGTGCTGGCCTTTTCGGCGGCTTGCTCAGGCACCAAATACATCCCCAAAGACGCCAAGCTTTACACCGGTAGCACGGTGAAAGTGCAGTCCTCAAGCTCCGTTCCGAACGAGAGTGAACTAACGACCGAGCTAGAAAGTGTTATCACTCCCAAGCCCAACGCCTCCATTCTAGGGCTGCGACCCAAACTCTACTTCTGGCATCTGGGCGAGGGCAAAACCAAAGGCCTCGGCAAATGGCTGGCTGACAAGTACGGGGAAAAGCCCGTGCTGCTGAGCCAAGTTGATACGCAACGAGTGAAAGGCCTGATGGTCAACCGACTCAACAACAATGGCTACTTTAAGCCAACGGTCAAGAGCAAAGTGAACGTGAAGGGCCAGACAGCCAATGTTGACTACACGGCCTTGGTCGGTAAGCCTTATCTCATCAAGCAGATAGTATACCCCGAAAGAGACTCTCTGCTCGACCGTGCAGTTCGAGCCACTCAAAGCGGCTCCTTGCTGAAGGTTGGCGACCCTTACAATTTGCAAACGTTCGTTAATGAACGAACCCGCATCGATGCGGCACTGAAAAACCAAGGCTTCTACTACTTCACGCCCGACTATCTGCTCTTCCAAGTCGACAGCACGCTCGACAATCAAGTGAACGTGTATCTGAAAGTCAAGGAATCAACCCCGCCCCGTGCGGCGCGGCCCTACGTGCTCAACCGTGTCACGCTGAACACCAACTATTCGTTATCAGACACCTCTGCCATCGGGCGCCAACCGATTCTTTACAAGGGTTACCGTTACTTGCCCGACGAAAAGATGTTCCGGGCCAAGGCCATTGCCAACGCTACGTTCCTTTATCCTGATAGCTTATACCGCCGCCGCCGCGCCGACCAGACCCTGAGTCGCCTCATGAGCCTAGGCACGTTCAAGTTCGTTGATATTCGCTTTCGGCCCGCTCGTAATGTTCCCGATTCTGCGGGCTACGGCCATCTGAACACATTTGTACGCATGACGCAGGTGCCCAAGCAGTCCCTGCGGACGGAAGTGCTATTGGTAAGTAAATCCAACGGCTTCGTGGGCCCAGGCTTTCAGGTGCAGTATCGCAACCGTTCGGCATTGCGCGGGGCCGAGCAGCTACTTATAAACCTGACTGGCTCCTTCGAAAACCAGACCCGTACCGGCACTAACGCCATCGGTCTTACTTCCTACGAGCTAGGTCTTGATGCCCAACTGTTGGTGCCGCGCCTCATCACGCCTCCCTTCGATATTCAGCTGCGCAACTCCGATTTCCAGCCCCGAACTTCATTCGGTGCCGGCTACCGGTACGTGCAACGCCTCGAAGCTTTCCGGCAAGACGTGTTCAATCTGAATTACGGCTACTCCTGGAAAACCAAAATCACCAACGAGCAGGAGCTACGGCCCATTGACTTGCAATACGTCCGCCTTGCTAATACCAGCAACACGTTCCAGGCGCTGCTAGACAGCAATCAATTCTTGGCTAACAGCTTTCGCCAGCAATTCATTTTGGGCAGTAGCTACCGTTACACTTACAACCAGCAGTCTTTAGAACAGCGTCGCAACCAGATCTATTTTAGCGGTGGCATAGAAGTATCCGGCAACTTGGCCTATTTACTCAGCAACCTACGAGGTGCCTCGCGTAATGAGTTTGGCAAATATGAGGTGTTCGGTCAGGAATTCTCCCAGTACACTAAAGTAGACCTTGAGTTGCGCAATTACTTCCGCGTCTCTTCTGACCGCACCAGCGGAAACAAGATTGCTACTCGTCTGCTACTTGGCCTAGGTTTGCCTTATCAGAATTCCAATGTGCTCCCCTACCTTAAGCAATATGGTATCGGTGGTCCTAACAGCGTCCGAGCTTATGCAGCACGAGGTATTGGCCCTGGCTCCTACAACCCTGGAACTTCGAGAGAGCAGCAAACCAGCTTCTACGACCAGGTAGGCGATTTACGCTTTGAAGCCAACGCCGAATACCGTCAAGACCTTTTCCCCTATGTCAAAGGCGCTTTATTCGTTGATGCAGGTAATATCTGGCTGGTCAACGACGACCCTGAGCGACCAGGCGGTAAATTTGAACCCAGCAAATTTCTGAATCAACTTGCTATCGGCGCTGGTGCCGGTATCCGCATCGACGTGCAATTCTTCGTAATTCGCTTTGACGCAGCTGTCCCCCTTCGTGCGTCTTACGGTACGCCTGATGATGATGACAAGGGGCTCCGCCTGAATATTGCAATTGGTTACCCATTCTAAAAGCTGAGTCTTTCCTAAAACCCGAAAGGCCTCTCTAGTGATAGAGGGGCCTTTCGGGTTTTAGGAAAGACTCAGACTAAGAGTGCGTCATACCTTGATAGGTAGAAAGGCTATTAATAAGGACAAGTATACTTAATAGCTGCTTAAATAGATCAAACGCACTGCATCGTTTCTATAGCATATCAGCCACTAGTCCAAGCCCCTTCTCACTAGCCTTGATGATATGATTGAAGTACTAGCGGACCCCATTTATTGCTTCATGCACCTTATGGCGCCACCCAATATGCCTTAGGAGAGTCATTGCTTCCAAGTCCTGTCTGTTATCGAGCATGCATAGTGCTTTGTGTTGCAGAAAGTCACTGCTGTTAGTAAGCCGCAAGAACTACCAAGGTTCAGGAAGTTAGCACTATAGGCACCCATATCCACACGCAAAAGGCCCTCGGTGCGCCGGGGCAGGAGCAACGAGGGCCTTGGGGGTGTGCCCGCC